>ONVJ01000033.1 GCA_900321265.1 uncultured Eubacteriales bacterium | reverse complement strand
GGCGGAAGGCGTCTTTATTCCGACGCCGACCTTAAGCGGATGAAGATCGTCTGTTTCCTTCGCGGGCTCGGGATATCGATAGACAACGTCTCGAAGATCCTGGCAGAGGACAACTCGAAGGAGGTCGTCTCGCTGCTGCTCGAGCAGCAGAAGAGAGATCTGTGCGAGGAGATCGGAGAGCTGAAGGAGAGGGCGGAGAAGCTCGACGCTCTCACGCGGGAACTTAAGGGAATGGACGGGATCACGGCCGAATCGATCGGCGACGCGGCATACCTGATGTCAAACAGCAGAATAATGAAGAAGATCCGCAGGAATATGATCCTGATCTGCATCCCGCTCGCGGTCATACAGATCCTTGGGGTGATCCTCTGGATCGCAAAAGGGATGTGGTGGCTCTACGCCGCCGCCCTGGCGTTATCGCTGCCGGTCGCGATCCTTATGAGCCTTTACTACTACCGTAACGTCGCCTTCATCTGCCCCGGGTGCCATTCGGTCTTCAGGCCGTCTTTCGGTGCGGTGGTCTTCGCGGCGCATACTCCGAAGACAAGAAAACTGACCTGCACCGCCTGCGGAAGGCGGGGATACTGCGTCGAGGTCGCCCGCGGGGAGGAAGAAAAATGAGACCGGAAATCTGTGCGGTACCGGCCGGGAG
This sequence comes from uncultured Eubacteriales bacterium, assembly GCA_900321265.1. Classification (GTDB taxonomy): domain Bacteria; phylum Bacillota; class Clostridia; order Oscillospirales; family CAG-272; genus CAG-390. The sequence continues at coordinate 1,691 of ONVJ01000033.1, read as the reverse complement.
GAGGAGAGAGCGGATATGGATATTCTGACGGTAAGAGGCCTGCGGCGGAGCTTCGGCGACAAAGAGGTATTGAAGGGGCTCGATCTGTCTGTGCCCGAGCAGAGCATATACGGATTTATAGGGAAAAACGGCGCCGGAAAGACGACGACGATGAAGACGGTGCTCGGGCTTCTCAGGGCCGACGCCGGCGAGATCTTCGTCTGCGGCGAGCGTGCGGTATACGGACAGACCGCGACGAACAGATTCATCGGATATCTGCCCGACGTCCCCGAGTTCTACCGCTTCATGACGGCGGAGGAATATCTTATCTTCTGCGGCGGGATATCCGGCATGGAGGCTTCGGACACGAAAAAAAGAGCCGGAGAGCTCCTTGAGCTCGTCGGCCTCGGGGGAGAGAGGCACCGCATAAGAGGTTTTTCAAGGGGGATGAAACAGCGTCTCGGGATCGCCCAGGCGCTGCTCGGCCGGCCGAAACTGCTTATCTGCGACGAACCGACGTCTGCCCTCGATCCGGTGGGACGGAAGGAGATACTCGACATTCTGCTCTCGGTTAGGGAGCAGACGACGGTGCTCTTTTCGACTCACATCCTCTCCGACGTCGAGCGTATCTGCACCGACGTCGCCCTTCTCGACGGAGGCAGGATCGAGATAGAGGGAAAGCTGTCGGATATAAGGTCAAAGTACAGCAGCGACGAATATCTCGTCGAGCCGAAAAACATCTGCGACCTGCCGATACTGGCGGAAGCCTTCCCCGGGATGAGACCGTCGGGGTCCCGGGCGCTCATCTTCCGGGAGAAGGGAAGTTCTGTCTTTGATCTTCTCGGCTTCGCGGCAGAAAGGCGGATCCCGATCGAGAAGATCGAGCATGTCGAGCCGACGCTCGAATCGCTCTTTATGGAGGTGACCCGGAAATGAAAGCCTTCGTCGCCTTTACGAAAAAGGAGCTGACCTCCCACGCGAGGACAATGAAGATCATGATCTTCGGCATCCTCTTTCTGCTGATTGCGGTGCTGAACGTCGCGACCGCGAAATTTACCCCGGCGCTCATGGAGATGATGTCGGATATGATGGCAGAGAGCGGGATGACGGTGACCGTCGGAGAGCCGACGGCGCTCGACTCCTGGACTCAGTTCTTCAAGAATATCCCGGTCGGTATCATCGTCTTCGTCGTGCTGGAGAGCGGGATCTTCACCGGCGAGTACAGATCGGGCACGCTGGTGCTGTCGCTAACGAAGGGACTTGACAGAAAGACCGTCGTCGCCTCAAAGACAGTCGTGATGACGCTGCTCTGGACGGCGTCGTACTGGCTCTGCTTCGGCGCCACATACGCGGGGAACATGCTCTTCTGGGACAATTCGCTCGCGAAAGAACTGGGTTTTGCGGCTTTCTGCACCTGGCTGTTCGGTATCTTTCTCATTTCGGTAACAGTGCTCGCCTCGACGGTCTTCTCATCGAACATCGGGGTGCTCCTTACGGCCGGCGGAACCGTCATGGTCTTCTATCTTGCCGGGATGATCCCGAAGATCGGCAGATTCTTCCCGACATATCTGGCTGACGGCACGTCGCTCGTATACGGCCTGTCGGCGCCGGATGATTATCTCGCCGCGGCGGTCATAACCGCCGCCGCGTCGGTCGTCTGCCTCGCCGCGAGCTTTCCGCTTTTCGACAAAAAGCAGCTTTAAACAGGAATG
>ONVJ01000190.1 GCA_900321265.1 uncultured Eubacteriales bacterium | reverse complement strand
GAAATGTCAAGCGCTTTCCCGATCTTGACGCTCGACAAACCGCCCGCGGAGCAAAGCAGGTAAAAAAGAGGGCGGCGGTGCCGTCCTGTTCTTATTCGGTACGGGCGACAGGAGCTTGAAGAGCCCGGCGCAGAGCCGGGTGCGCGGATAAACTTCCTGCCCGCCGGGCCTCCAACTTTCGTCTTCGACGAAAGTTGGGGTCCTGCGTCGCACTGCTGCGCCGGGCCAAATACAAATCCGGGGGCCGAACCCCCGGATTTGTATTTGGTACGGGCGACAGGACTTGAACCTGCACACCGGAGTATTGGATCCTAAATCCAACGCGTCTGCCAATTCCGCCACGCCCGCATATGTTGTTATGTTTCGTCTGACGCGTATCATGAGGTCATTCCGCGCCGCCGCCCTGCCGATCGCGAGTTCCCGCTTTTCGTTGTCGTCCATGCCCAAACCTCCCTGCTTTCGCAAGCTTCTTCCCGCCGGCTGGCAAATCGGCGGGTGTGCGAAAAAGAATTCCTTCTTTTTTCCGCACACCCGCGCGTGACAGGGCTCTGACTCCGTCCGAGCCGGCCCGGATCAGTTTTCGGGATCCTCGTCGCCGTTGTCGTCGAGGTCTTCGTCCTCGAAGCCGTCGAGCAGGCCTTCCTCGTCCTCGTCGTAGTCGCCGTCGAAATCGTCGTCTCCGAAGACGGCCTCTTCAACGTCGCCCAGATCCTTGTCGATCTCATCTACGTACTCGTTGAGATAGTCGACGTCCTGCTGAGTGCCCTCGACCTCTTCGGCGATCTCGCCGAGCAGATCGATGATCGCGGTGAGGAGCTTGCCCTCCGCGGTCGTTTTGTCGTAGTTCAGACCCTCCGCGAGCCCCTTGAGGTACGCGGCTTTTTCTTTCATGTCCATTTCGAAACCTCCCGATGAGATACTGAACGATACTGCTGCCCCGGGATTATTTGGAAGAACGGGAGAGATACTCGCCGGTGCGGGTATCGATCTTGATGACCTCGCCTTCGCTGATGAAGAGCGGTACCTTGATCTCGGCGCCCGTCTCGAGCGTGGCCGGCTTGAGTGTGTTGGTCGCAGTGTTCCCTGCGAATCCCGGATCGGTCTTGACGACTTCGAGGTCGACGAATGTCGGCGGCTCGACGCTGAACACCTTGCCCTTGTAGGAGACGAGCTTGCAGGTCATCTCCTCCTTGACGAACTTGAAGGAGTCGGGAAGGACGTCGGCGTTGAGCGGGAGCATGTCGAACGTCTCCATGTCCATGAAGTAGTAGAGCTCGCCGTCGTTGTAGGAGTACTGCATATCTTTTCTTTCGATATAAGCACTTTCGAATTTGTCAGTCGGGCTGAAGGATCTCTCGATCACTCCGCCTGTGATGACGTTTTTCATTTTCGTGCGGACGAAGGCCGCACCCTTTCCGGGCTTTACGTGCTGGAATTCGATGACCTGGAAGACGTTTCCGTCCATCTCAAACGTTACGCCGTTTTTGAAATCTCCGGCTGTTACCATGGATAATACACCTCCGATATGATGAAGAAATAAATTAACATCTTGTATTGTAGCATACTTTTTTGCTTTTTGCAACAGTTTTTTGGCAAATCGGGATATAATTGCGCCGCGAAAGGGCGATTTTTTGATTATTCGCCTCAAAATCCGGATATCTGTGATCCGCGGAAACGACTTCCGCAGTTGACAACCGGAATTTTTTGTTATATAATATATATTTGCTAAATTGGGTCAATATCTCATGGAGGGCCGTCCCGGCCGGAGCAGCGTGCGATCCGGCAGGAAACCCGGCGCTCCTGAAAGGCACCGGAGAAAAAGAAAATGAAATTTTTAAGCATCGGATACGGCAACGCCGTCGCCGCGGACCGGATAGTGATGATCGCCAGCCCCGATTCCTCCCCCGTCAAGCGGCTGATCACCGCAGCAAGGGAGCACAACAGGCTGATCGACGTCTCCTCCGGGAGAAAGACAAGAGCCGTCATAGTCACCGATTCGGAGCACATAATCCTTTCCGCGATCCAGGCGGACACGCTCGCCGCAAGGCTGGGAGCCGAAGCGGTTGAGGATCCGAAGGACTGAACCCGGCAGCGGCGGGCAGGCCGCCGTATCACCGTCAAAGAATTTTATAATTACAGATACAGAGGTCAAAAAATGATTTTCCCGACTATCAACAGCCTCACAAAAGGCAAGTTCAACCGCTATCAGCTGGCTCTGGCCGCAGCCAAATGCGCCAGGATCATCACCGACGAGTACATCGCCCAGCGCCGCGAGGCCGACAAGGCCAGCACCGGCAACAAGGATGTCGACCGCGCCAACGCAGAGCAGATAGTGAACTCCGACTACCGCGACAAGAAGGCGGTAAAGCTTGCGATCGACAAGATCGCCAGCGGCGAGTACGTCATCGTTGAGAGAAACGAGGACGGCTCCTTCAACGTGGGGGAGAAGAAATAATCCCGCGGACCCGGGGAGGGATCCCCGGAGGAAGAGGAAAAGAATCGGAAGGATGAAACGGGATGGTCTACGCCGGAGTAAGAATACTTGATGTTCCGGCAAAGGCCGACCGCGAATTCGACTACGCGGTGCCGGAAGAGTTTGCTCCCGAGATAAAGGCGGGGAGCTTCGTGAAGGTCCCGCTCAGGGGAAGACGGGAATGCACCGGACTTGTCACGCGTCTGTCGGACAGGCCTGCGGAAGGCCTGTCTCCCTCCGGCATAAAGGAGATCTCCGGCCTTCTGCCGGGATATGTCTCCTTCTCTGAGGCACAGATGAAGGTCCTGGGATATCTCTGCTCATCGACGCTATGCACGGCGGGCGAGGCGGTCGGGGCGATGATCCCCTCCGCCGTGCTCGGAGGCCGGACCGGGAGGATCGAGAAATCGGTGTCGCTCTCAGTACCCGGGGAAGAGATCAGGGCGATGCTCGACGGGAGCCTGCCGGTAATTTCGGGCGGAAGAAGGTCGCGTCTCTCCTCTCCCGGCCAGCGCGAGGTGCTGATCCGGCTTCTGGAGGCCGGAAGAGACCTTACGTTTGCCGAGATCTGTTCGGGCGGCGTCGCCGGCCGGGAGCATATCTCCGCGCTTGAGAGAAAAGGGCTGGTAAGGGTCTCGGGACGCGAGATCGACCGCAGCCTCATCGCCGCAGATGACGGGGAGAGCGGCCGGGACGAAGCCCTGGAGCTCAGCGAGGAGCAGGCGGAGGCCTGCGCCGAGCTTGAGAGGCTGGCGTTTTCCGGAAAACCGGCCGCGGCCCTCCTTGAGGGGGTGACCGGCAGCGGAAAAACGGTCGTGATGCTGAAACTGATCGACCGCGTCCTTGCCGCCGGGAAGGGCGTGATCCTTCTGCTCCCGGAGATAGCGCTGACACCGCAGACGCTCGCCGTCTTCAGCCGCAGGTTCGCAGGCAGGGTATCGCTCATTCATTCCGGCCTGTCGGACGGCGAACGCAGGGACGCCTACATCAGGATCAGAGAGGGCGGGTCGTCTCTCGTCATAGGGACGAGATCGGCGGTCTTCGCCCCGCTCCCCGACCTCGGGATGATCATCATCGACGAGGAGCAGGAGCACACATACAAGTCGGATTCTTCACCCAGATACCACGCGAGGGACATCGCGAGATTCAGGTGCGCGAAAGAAAACGCGTTCCTGCTGCTGGCGTCGGCGACACCGTCGCTCGAGAGCAGGTACAAGGCGGAGAAGGGGCTCTACAGCCTGGTCAGGCTGAACAGAAGATACGGCGCGGCCGTACTGCCTGAGGTGACCGTCGCCGATATGCGCCGGGAGCCGGGGGCGGGGAGCCTGAACCCGATCGGCTCGCTGCTTGCATCCAAGCTGGCGGATAACTTTGCCGCCGGAGGACAGTCGATCCTTTTCCTCAACCGGAGAGGATACAACAACTACACCTCCTGCGTCCTCTGCGGAGCCGCATACCAGTGCCCCGGCTGCAGCGTGTCGATGACATATCACGTGAGCCGCGCCGGGACCGGGATGATGGTCTGCCACTGGTGCGGCAGGCATATGCCGGTTCCCGAAAAATGCCCCTCATGCGGCGGCGCCATGATTAGGATCGGCTACGGGACGCAGAAGATCGAGGAGGATCTCGCGAAGACGGTCCCGGGAGCGAGGATACTCAGGATGGACGCCGACACGACCTCGGCGAAGAACTCCTACGACGAGATGCTGGGGAGGTTCCGCCGCCACGAGGCAGACATATTGCTTGGGACCCAGATGGTGACCAAGGGCCACGATTTTCCCGACGTCACTCTGGTCGGAGTGCTGCTTGCCGACACCTCCCTCTACTACGACGACTACCGGGCAGGCGAGCGCACCTTCGCCCTCCTGACCCAGGTCATAGGGCGCGCCGGAAGGCGGGACAGGGCCGGCGAGGCGGTGATCCAGACGAACAACCCCGACCACGAGATCATCGCCCTGGCGAAAAAGCAGGATTACGAGAGTATGTACAGCCGGGAGATAAAGCTCCGCGAGGCGCTGACCTTTCCGCCCTTCTGCGACATAGCGCTGCTGACAGTCACCTCCGAGGAAGAGAACAAGGCGGCACGCGGCATCTCTGTCCTGAACAGGAAGCTGAGGGATAAACTGGGCAGCGACGTCTTTTCGCACAACAACCCCATGTTCGTTTTCGGCCCCTTTGAGGCTCCCGTCTACCGGATGGGGAACAGATACCGGATGCGGATGGTGGTGAAGTTCAGGATCACCTCTCTCTCAAGGCGGTTCTTCACCGAGCTGCTGGCGGAATACAGATCGACTCCGGGATCCGAAGGTACTCTGATCTCAGTCGATTTCAATCCGACCGAACTTTGACAGACGATATTGCATAAATAAAGAACTGGACAGATTAAGAATGGCAAAAAGAAAGATTGTGACAGGAAACGATCCGGTGCTCAGGACGGTGTGCAGACCCGTCGGCGCCGTGACGCCGAGAATAAGAGAACTGATGGACGACATGGTGGAGACGATGCGCGACGCGAACGGAGTCGGGCTTGCCGCCCCGCAGGTCGGGATACTCAGGAGAGTGATCGTCGTCGAGGTCGAGCCGGGGCAGGTTTACATGCTCGCCGACCCCGAGATCACCGCTTCCTCCGGCGAACAGGAGGGGAACGAGGGCTGCCTTTCGGTCCCGGGGGAATCGGGCTGCGTGAGACGCCCGATGAACGTCACGGTGAAGGGAACAGGCCCCGACGGAAATCCGGTGACGGTGGAGGCCGAGGGCTTCCTCGCCCGCGCCTTCTGCCACGAGATAGATCATCTCGACGGCATACTCTACACCGACAAGGCTCTTTACATGAACGAGCCGGATGCGGAAGAGGAGGAGAATGAGAAGAAACCCGAAAAGATGTCTCCCGCCGCCTACAGAAAGTACAAAAAGAACAGGAAAGACCGCTGACATGCGCATTCTTTACATGGGAACTCCCGAGTTCGCGGTCCGGCCGCTGGCCGCCCTCTTCGAATCGGGAAGATTCGAGATCGCCGGAGCCGTGACCCGCGAGGACAGACCCTCGGGACGCGGCTACAGGCTGACTCCGCCGCCGGTCAAGGTATACGCGGAAGAGAAGGGCATCCCGGTGTTTCAGCCGGCGACGCTGAGGGGAGAGGAGTTCGCGGAGCTCCTTGCCCGGATCGATCCCGACATGATCATGGTCGCCGCCTACGGAAAGATACTGCCGCACAACGTTATAACATACCCGAAATACGGCTGCGTCAACCTGCACGGATCGATTCTCCCCGAATACCGCGGGGCCGCTCCGATCAACCGCGCGATTATCGACGGAAGGGAAAAGACCGGCATCACCGTCATGCGGATGGACGACGGGCTCGACACCGGCGACATACTGATGACGGAGGAGATCGGCATAGGTCCTCTCGACGACTATGGTACCGTCTGCGACAGACTGTCAGAGACTGCCGCGGGGCTTGCCGTCAGAGCCGCCCTGGAGATCCCTGAGGGACTGCTGACTCCCGTCAGTCAGGAATCGACCGGGATCACTCCCACATACGCGGCAAAGATAGAAAAGGCCGACTGCATAATAGATTTTTCCTGCCCGTCAGCCGGGATCCACAACAGGATCAGGGGACTGTCGCCGTCACCGCTGGCGGTGACGAGAACGCCCCGCGGCAGACTTCTCAAGATAACATGCTCGATGCCTGAGGACGACGGAGAGCCCGCGGTCCCGGGGACTGTGGTCTCGACCGCAAACGGCCGCGTGACCGTAGCCTGCGGCACCGACGGAAGCGGACGTATATCCTTTCTCTCGCTGATCCCGGAGGGAAAGGGGAGGATGTCCGCGGCGGATTTCATAAGGGGAAGACAGCTGATTCCCGGAGAGCTGCTCGGATACTGAAAAAAGAAAAATGGATACTGTTCTTTACCTGCTCTTTCTGGGCGCGGTCGTATTCACGATCGTCGCGCAGATAAAAGTCAACAGGACATTCAAAAAATACAGCGCGGTGAGGGCCTCGTCGGGTCTTACCGGCAGTGACGCCGCGCGCCTCGTGCTTTACTCCTCCGGTATTGCCGGAGTTCAGATCGCTCCCGTATCGGGGTCGCTCACCGACAACTACAATCCGCAGACGAACACGATATCGCTGTCGGAGGATGTTTACGGTGCCTACAGCGTCGCGGCTGCCGGCGTCGCCGCCCATGAGGCGGGTCACGCCTGCCAGCACGCCGCCGACTACTATCCGCTCAGGATCAGGAATCTCCTGGTTCCGGTCTGCAACTTTACGTCGAAGCTCACCTTCCCGCTGCTCCTCATCGGCATGCTGCTCACCTACTTCAACGAGTATATCGGCGTGCGGGTGATGATGGTCGCGGTCGCGGCCTACGCGGTCGCGGTGGTGTTTCAGATAATTACGCTGCCCGTTGAGTTTGACGCATCGAAGAGGGCGATGGCGGCGCTGAGCGGATCGGGCAGATATACGCCCGACGAGCTCGCCGGAGCTAAAAAGGTGCTGTCGGCCGCCGCACTGACCTACGTTGCGGCGATGTCGGTGTCGCTCCTGCAGCTCCTGAGACTGCTGCTCATGGTCTCGGGACGCAGAAGATGACGGGAGGAAAAGCGCCGGGCGCACCGGGCACAGACCCTGTCAGAAGGGCCGCTCTGCGGATACTCACGCGGCTTGAGGACCGAAAGGACGGACGCGACGGAGGATATCTTCAGATACTGACCGACCGGGCCATAAAGAAGAGCTCTCCTCAGATGTCGGACGCCGACCGCGCCCTGCTTACGCTTCTGACCGCCGGGGTCACCGAGAGGCGGATCACGCTCGATCATATCATCGCTCAGCTCTCGTCGAGGGAGCTCCCCTCTCTCGATCCCGAAGTCCTCGCACTCTGCAGGATGGGGATTTACCAGCTCGGATACACCGACCGGATCCCGGCCCACGCCGCGGTATACGAAACGGTGGCACTTGCCGGAAGGGCAAAGGGCTTCGTCAACGGGATACTCAGGTCGTATCTGCGCCGGAGGGAAGAGATAAGCTTTCCCGCAAGGCCGCTGCCGCCCGGGGAGGGACTGAAAAGCGAAGAATATCTTCAGGGTTTTTCAGAATATCTTTCGGTGAACTTCTCGCTCGATCCCGGCCTCTGCCGGAGGCTCGTATCCGTCCTCGGTGAGGAGGGAGCGGTCTCGGCGGCCGAAGCCTTCTTTTCGGCCCCCCGACCGACTCTCCGCGCGAACACTCTGCGGACGACGCCCGGCGGGCTCGCGCAGGCGCTCGCCGCGGAGGGCTTTGAAGCCCTCCCGACCGCCGACGCCCCCTTCGGCCTGCGGATCCTGTCCGGCCGCGGTCTGCCCGCGGCGGTCGGCGCCGGGCTCGCCTTCGTGCAGGACGAAGCCTCGCAGATCGCCGGCGAAGTTCTCGGCGCGAGACCGGGGGACTTCGTCCTCGATGCCTGCTCCTGCCCCGGATCGAAGGCCTTTTACGCAGCGATGAGCATGGAGAACAGGGGACGGATCGTCGCCTGCGACATACACGCGTCAAAGCTGCCGCTGGTCAGATCGGGCGCCGAAAGGCTGGGAATAGAAATAATAGAAGCGTCTGAGCGGGATTCTTCTGCCCCTCTGCCCGACGGAATGAAGGAAAGCTTCGACCG
>ONVJ01000180.1 GCA_900321265.1 uncultured Eubacteriales bacterium | reverse complement strand
GGACTTCACCTACGGCGACTGCCAGAAGGAAATGGACATGGTCAACAAGGCCTTCATCGAGATCATGATAGAAGGCGACGCCAACGGCCGCGGCTTCCAGTACCCCATCCCCACCTATTCGATAACCCGCGATTTCGACTGGTCTGAGACCGAGAACAACAAGCTTCTCTTCGAGATGACCTCGAAATACGGAACCCCCTACTTCTCCAACTACATCAACAGCGATATGGAGCCGAGCGACGTCAGATCGATGTGCTGCCGTCTCCGCCTCGACCTGCGCGAGCTGCGCAAGAAATCGGGCGGCTTCTTCGGAAGCGGCGAATCGACCGGATCGATCGGCGTCGTGACGCTGAACATGCCGAGGATCGGCTATCTCGCCGAGGACGAGGCAGACTTCTACCGCCGCCTCGACAGGATGATGGACATCGCCGCCAGATCGCTCGACGTGAAGCGCAAGGTCATCACAAAGCTTCTTGACGAGGGTCTCTACCCCTACACCAAGCGCTACCTCGGGACCTTTGCCAATCACTTTTCGACGATCGGTCTCGTCGGCATGAACGAGGCCTGCCTCAACGCGAAGTGGCTCCGCTGCGACCTCACCGACGAACGCGCGGTGGAATTCACGAAGGACGTCCTCAACCATATGCGCGAGCGGCTCTCCGACTACCAGGAGAAGTACGGCGATCTCTTCAACCTTGAGGCGACCCCTGCCGAATCGACCTCCTACCGTCTCGCCAAGCACGATAAGAAGCGCTATCCCGACATCATCACCGCCTCTGAGGGCGAGACCCCCTACTATACCAACAGCTCGCATCTGCCGGTCGGATACACCGACGACGTCTTCACCGCCCTCGACGTCCAGGACGAGCTCCAGACCCTCTACACATCCGGCACCGTCTTCCACACCTTCCTCGGAGAGAAGCTTCCCGACTGGAAGGCGGCAGCGGCTCTCGTGCGGAAGATCGCCGAGAACTACAAGCTCCCCTACTACACTCTCTCACCGACATATTCGGTCTGCGCCGATCACGGCTATATCACCGGAGAACACTTCACCTGCCCCGTCTGCGGGAAGCCCGCCGAGGTCTACAGCCGCATTACCGGCTACTACAGACCGGTCCAGAACTGGAACGACGGCAAGACGCAGGAATACAAGCAGCGCCGCGAATATGACGTGGCGCACTCGATGGCCGATTTTTCCAAGGCCGATCACGGCATCGCCAAGGAGGAGAAGGAGGCGGCCGCCGAAGCCGGAAGCTGTGAGTGCGAAGCCCGGGGAGAGGGCCGCGTGATCCTTTTCGCCACCAAGACCTGCCCGAAGTGCAAGATCTCGGCCTCCCTGCTTGAAAAAGAGGGGATCGCCTTTGAGAAGATCTATCACGAGGATCAGCCGGATTTCGCGAAAAAGTATGATCTGCGCCAGGCTCCGACACTCCTCGTCATCGACGGGACCCACGTCGTCGCATATTCCGACATCACCGGCGTAAAGCAGTTCATTTCCGAGCGCACCTCAAAGTAATACAGTCTTCTCGGCGGGGCCGCCCTGTTGTCGGGGCAGCCCCGCCTTTTCCGTAGTAAGAAAGGATTTGCAGGAAAATGCATGATATAATCGTCGTCGGGGCAGGCCCCGCCGGGCTGACCGCCGCAGTCTACGCCCGCAGAGCGGGGAAGAGCGTGCTCGTGATAGAAAAATCGACCTTCGGAGGTCAGATGACCTTTTCACCGAAGATCGAAAACTATCCGGGTTTTTCTGAGATATCGGGCAACGAGCTGGCCGACCGCATGGTGGAGCAGGCTCTCGGCCTCGGCGCCGAGGTCGAGCTCGCGACCGTCAGCGAGGTCAGACGGAAGGCAGACGGGATATTCGAGACCGTCGCCGACGGGAAGGTCTGTGAAAGCCTGAGCGTCATAATCGCCGCGGGGGCGGAACACCGCAGACTCGGCCTCGAGGGTGAGGAGGAGCTGATCGGGAGCGGGATTTCCTTCTGTGCGGTCTGCGACGGAGCCTTTTTCGCCGGGAAACACGTCGCCGTGATCGGCGGGGGCAATTCTGCAGCCGTCGAGGCGTCGCTGCTCGCCGAGACCTGCTCGAAGGTCACTGTTGTGCAGAATCTTCCGTCGCTCACCTGCGACGCGGCGTCGGCGGAAGCCCTCCTGGCTCACCCGAACGTCGAGCTCATCTGCGGGACGATCGTCGAGGGATATCTGAGCGAGGGAGGCTCGCTCACCGGTCTGAAGCTGAAGAACACAGAGACCGGGGAGGGGTCGGTCCTTTACGTCGACGGTTGCTTCATCGCGATAGGCCTGAAGCCGGAAAACTCCCCCTTCGCGGGCGTCGCCTCTCTCGACCGCGCCGGGTATATCCCGGCGGGCGAGGACACGGTGCCCGACGGAGCTCCCGCCGGGATATACGTCGCCGGCGACTGCCGCGCCAAGCGTATCCGCCAGATCTCAACCGCCGCCGCCGACGGCGCGGTCGCGGCTCTCGCCGCCTGCGCCTACATCGACGGACTGAAATAATTACAGTAACGAAAAAACCGCCCCGAAGGGCGGCTCTCATAAGGATGATTGAGAACAGGCATATCGTGAGCATTTAAAATACAAGCGTAAATGCGGTTCAGTGAGCCGCCTACAAGCGCCACATTCCGCGGAGTCG
>ONVJ01000318.1 GCA_900321265.1 uncultured Eubacteriales bacterium | reverse complement strand
CCCCAGTTCCCGCTCGCCCGCCTCTCTGCGAGCAGCTCCCTGTACTGGAATTCGTTGTACCGGTTCGAGGGATAGACGCCGCCGGCAGCCGTCTTTATCCCCGCTTTTGTCAGCACCGATATAAGCTTTCGCATGTTTCCGTCGAAGACCGCCCTGACCGCGGCTGCCTCTTCGGGCGTCTGCGTCTTCGCGAGCCCCTCGTTCGCAAGACCGAGGCCGAGGACGCAGAGATCCGGCCGGCGCGAGACGACGTCGTCTTCGATCCTGAGGAGTATGTCGGACGTCGTCTGACCGCCGATCGAGAGGTTCTCGGTCGACCATCCCGCCGCGTTCATCCGCTCGGCGAGCATCCTCGACCATCCCCTGTTGCCGGTCGCGCCGGTGCCGGCGCAGACGCTCGATCCGATGAAGAGCGCGCGGCGGCTTCCGGGAAATTCGCCGCGGGAGCGGTCGAGCATCCATTTGACGAGCGCCCCCTTCCGGTCGAGGTAGACGTGGCGTATCTCATGCCCCTCTCCGGGGAGCATCGTCAGCCGGCTTCTGCCTCCCGAGGAGTTGATGACGCAGTTCGCCCCGGCGACCGAAAAGCCCATGCCGTCGTCGAGCTCGCCGTGGAAGATCCAAACCGGCAGGCGTGTCAGGACGCGGCAGCTTTCGGGATCGACCGACGCGCAGACCGGAACTGCGCAGGAGAAGAAATCCGGGGCGGCCTCTGCCGCGGCGAAGGTCCCCATGCCTCCAAGGCTGCAGCCGGTGAGCGATATGCGGTCGGGATCGGCGCCGTAGAGTCCGGCGGCGTATGACGAGAGTTCGACGACATCGCGGGCAAGCTCGTTCCAGCCGCTGCCGGGCGGACACTGCGGCGCGAGGATTATAGCCGGGATGCCGGTATTCAGCTTCCCGTCCGCGATATACGACGGCACGCTCTCGATCTCAAGTATCCGCCGGGGATCGGTCCCTCTGCCGTCGCCTCCGTGGAGGTAGACGAGCATCGGCAGAAGTCGGCCCTCCGCCTCGCCGGTCTTCATAACGAGATAATTCAGCGTCCTTCCGCTTTCGCAGACGAAAGAACCGGTCTCTGTTTCAACTGCGCTTATCTTCATATCTGCTGCCTCCCGGGATCCTGTCCCGTCTCTTTCAATGATCGGGTTTCCGCACTTCCGGGATCATGTTTGCGAAAACCACGGTGTTTCATTTTCGCCGCGGCGCGGTTCCGGCTGATGCCCTGCCTTTACCGTCGGCCGCGCAAAGCAAGGCGGGCGGCCTTCTGTTTTCTTCAGCATCCCGGCTTCGGGAAACAGACAGCCGCCCGTCTTTTGTTTTTTCTTTCAGCTCCGGCTCCTACCAGAAGAGCCCGAATATGAGCATGACCAGCAGCACGAACGCGATCAGTATCAGCGAGGCGGGAAGAAAGAGGGTAAGGAAAGCCGCCCAGAACATCGCGGCTCTGTCGCCCTTTTCGAGTCCGACCTCTTCGATGTCCTTCTCGAATTTCTCTTCCTGTTCCTTCGTCGATCTGTGGATCCTTCGCCAGATCATTCCTGTCCGCCCGAGGCCTCATCCTCCGATCTGCCCGCTTTTTTGGATTTCTTTTCCATATCCGGGAGATCGAACAGATAGTTGCCGTTTTCGTCGATCTTGCGCTCGGGGAAGTGGCAGGCGACGAAATGGCCGGGCTCGATCTCTCTCAGCGGAGGAGGAACGCGCTTGCACTTGTCGCAGGCCATGTAGCACCTTGTGTGGAACTTGCACCCGGAAGGCGGCTTGATCGGGCTGGGGATGTTGCCCTCGAGTATGATGCGGTCTCTGTCGAGGCTTTCGATATCTGTGGTCGGGATCGAGGACAGCAGAGCGACGGTGTAGGGATGTCTCGGATCCTTGAAGATCGTCGCCGAATCGGCGAGCTCGACGACCGAGCCGAGGTACATGACGCAGATGCGGTCGGAGATGTATTTTACGACCGAAAGGTCGTGGGAGATGAACATGTAGGTGAGCTGTTCCTTCTCCTTGAGCTCCTGAAGCAGATTGATGATCTGCGACTGGATGGAGACGTCAAGCGCCGAAACACACTCGTCGCAGACGATGAATTTCGGGTGGACGGCGAGCGCTCTCGCTATCGAGATCCTCTGGCGCTGACCGCCCGAGAACTGATGCGGATAGCGATAGAGCATATATTCCTGAAGTCCGCACTCGACCATCGTGTTCACGATATGCTCTCTCATCTTGGGGGAGCCGTGGCGGTAGAAATCGTGGGTGACAAGGCCCTCCTCGATTATCTGGCCTATCGTGAATCTGGGATTCAGGCTGGAATAGGGGTCCTGGAAGATGATCTGCATATCCTTGCGGAGGAAACGCATCTCATTGTATCTGAGCCTGGAAAGGTCGGTGCCTTCGTCTCTCTCGGCCTCGGCCTCGGCGAATCCCGGCTTCCCGGCGCAGTATGTGCGCAGGGCGGTCAGGTCGGCGCGGGCCTTCGCGACTCCCTCTTCTGCGGAGGCGAGCTTCGATCTGAGCGCATCGCTCTTTTGCGTAAGGCGGGCGATCTTTCTGTCGCTGCGCCGCTCGGTCCTGTCGGTCTCGTGCCTGAGGTCGGTCTCGGTCTTATCAAGCTTCTTTTTCAGCTTGTTGCGCCTGCTCAGAGCCTTGTATTCTGCCTTCAGCTCGGGAATGCCTGTCCCGTCTTCGAGCGCGAAGAAGCCGCCGAATATCTTGACAATATTGTCGTAGCGGGTCTTCTCCTCGCATCTGGCGAGATTGAGCGACTGAAGGGCAAAGAAATCGGCCTTTTCCTCGCCGCCGGCCTCTGCGACCTTCTGTTCCTCCTTCTCGCGCGCCAGCTTTGCCTTGCGGTATTTTTTGCGGTACCTGCGCGAGTGCTTTATCGTGTCGATCACGTACTTCGGGGTGAGATCGTCGCGGGTCTTTCCGTAATAGATGGTGTTCCCGGCGGTCTGATCGTAGAGCTGCAGGATGACGCGTCCGAGAGTGGATTTTCCGCATCCCGATTCGCCGACGATACCGATCGTCTCTCCCTCGTAGATGTCGAGGCTGATATTCTCGTTCGCCCTTACGTAAAACTGCTCTCTCTGGAAGATCGAGGTCTTGGCGACCGGGAAGTATTTCTTCAGATTAGTTATCGAAAGAAGGATCTTTTTCTGTTCTGACATTCTTCTGTCTCACCTCCTTCTCGGGATAAAAGCATCTGATGAGCTGACCTTTGCTGAATTCTACGAGCGGCGGCTCGGATTCGCGGCATTTCTGCGTGCAGTATTTGCACCTCGGGCCGAATTTGCAGCCTTTGGGAAGAGCCAGCGGGTGCGGTACGACGCCCGGGATCGATTCGAGCTTTTCGTCGCTCTCGATCTTCGGGATCGATCTCATGAGTCCCTCGGTGTAGGGATGGCTCATTTTGCAGTCGGTGAAAATGACCTTCGCGCTCGCCTTTTCGACGACCTGTCCGCAGTACATGACGACGACGTCGTCCGCCATCTCGTTGATGACTCCTAGGTCGTGCGTGATGAAGATTATCGAGGTGCCCTTCTCCCTCTGCAGATCGTTCATGAGCTTCAGGATCTGCGCCTGGATGGTGACGTCGAGGGCCGTCGTGGGCTCGTCGGCAATCAGTATCTTAGGCCGGCAGGCAAGCGCCATGGCTATCATGACCCTCTGGCGCATTCCGCCCGAAAGCTGGTGCGGATACTGCTTCATGACCGCTTCGGGGTTGGGGATCTGGACGTCGTAGAGCATCTTGACCGCCTGTTCGGCCGCCTGCTTTTTGTCCATTCCCTGGTGGATGATAAAGGGCTCGCTGAGCTGTTTCTCGACCGAAAAGACCGGGTTGAGGGAGGTCATCGGCTCCTGGAAAATGACCGAGATCGCGTTTCCCCTGATCTTGTTCATTTCGGAGAGCGGAAGCTTTGTAAGATCGATGATCCCGTCTCCTGTGTCGAAGAGCACCTCTCCGCCGGCGATATATCCGTTGGAATCGAGCAGCTGGATGATGCTCATCGCCGAGACCGACTTGCCCGATCCCGATTCGCCGACGATGCCGATCGTCTTGCCCGGCTCGACCGAGTAGGTCACGTCGTTGACGGCCTTGACGGTTCCCTTCTTGGTATGGAAATAGGTATGGAGATTCTTGACTTCAAGTAACGGCATTGCTTCTCCCTCCTTATTTCTCGGAATTGGACTTGGGGTCCATAACGTCGCGGAGAGCGTCGCCGATCATATTGATGCAGATTGTAGTGGCGGCAAGGAAGAGGGCCGGGAAGAGCCATTCCCACCAGAAGTTCTGAATGGTCGTCGAGTTGTTCGCCTTGTTGAGCATGTTGCCCCAGGTCGGTCTGGGAAGCTGAACGCCGAAGCCGAGGTAGGAAAGGCCCGACTCGGTGAGCAGGCATCCTGCGAAATCAAGCGTCAGGTTGACTATGATGATCGAAATGACGTTGGGAAGGATGTGCTTGAAGGCGATCGTCCTCTCCTTTACGCCCATTGCCTTTGCGGCGGTGACGTATTCGTTCTCACGGGTGACGAGCACCTGACCGCGGATCATATGAGCGAGTCCCGGCCAGGTGAGGATGCCGAGGATCACCATTATGATGAAGATCCTCGTGTCCTCGCTGATCGCGACGCGGCCCATGAAGGCAGAGAGTATCATAGCGAAGGGCAGGAAGGGGATCGCCGATACGACCTCGGTGACACGCATGAGGAAGATGTCGACCTTGCCGCCGAAATAACCCGAGATACAGCCTATGATTATTCCGATGACCGTCGATATGACGACTGCCACCGCTCCGATCGTCAGGGTCATCCTGCCGCCGTTGGCGATGCGCTGGAAGACGCTGGCGCCGTTCGGGTCGGTGCCGAAGATGTATCCTCTGTGGCCCCATTTGGCGAGCAGGGAGCCTTCGCCGTCGATCACATAGCTCTGGTTGGCTCCGGCGAAGACGTCGGAGGCGGTTCCCTTGATCTCGGAGATGTCGCACTGCCCGAGTATGTTGCCGCCCCAGCTGTATATCCTGCCCTTGTTCGACAGCGCAGTATAGTGATGGTCACCCGCGCAGATCTTTACGAAGTACTCTCCGTCCGAGAGCACCGGGATGGCTACGCTCTGCGCCGGGAAATCGCCCGAGAAGCAGATGGTATTGTCGCTGAGCATGAGGCAGACGGTCGTGCTGTCGGCCACCGCGGAGACTATCTTCCTGTCGCCGAGATAATCAGAGAGAGGATAGCCCTCGTCGCCGATGACGGCGTGGATCGTCTGGTAGCGGTCGGCCTTTGCGGTCTCGAGTTTTCCGTCGATGATGACCACCATGTCGTTCTTGGTGAAGGCGAAATCGTCGACGTTGCTCTTGCCGTCGGTCATATAGTAGATCTTCTCAAGGTTGTTGCAGGTCTTTCCGTTGCCCCAGAGATAGAGGGTGCCGTCGTTCATAAGAAGTCCGGACACCTGGTATCCGCAGGCGAGTTTCTTTATCACCGAGGGATCGACCGTCTGGGTCGGAAGGATGTCGGGAAGATAGATGGAATCCGAATATGTGTTCTTGGGCTTGCCGTACTGCCCGAGGATGTTGCTCCCCCAGCCGTAGATCCTGCCCTTGTCGTCGATGGCGATGATGTGGTCGAAGCCGGCCGCGACGTCGATTATATTGGCTTCCTTTACCGAATCGGGGATGTTTTTGACGTTGATGCCGGTGGTTCCGACGATGGTGTCGCCCCATACGAAGACGTTGCCTTCATTCGAAAGACCGACGCTGAACTGACCGTAGGAATCGATCTTCTTTATCCCCTCGCGCTTCAGTCTGGCCGGAACGTTCATCAGCTTCATGTTCGGCCGCATGTTCTGCTGAGTGACCTCGATGTAGTTGTCCGAGTATTTCGGGAAGAAGAGAGGCGTGATGAATGCGAAGAGGAACATGCATACGACTATGATGAGAGCGCCGACGGCGAGCTTGTGCTCGAGGAAGCCGCGCAGATACTGCTTGAAGGGCGTGACGATCTCCTCGACGTCCATCTTGCGGGCCCGTTCCTCCCTTTCCTCCTCGGAAAGGTTCTCAAGCTCCTTCTCGGCGTCGAGCAGTTCTCTGCCCGGTCCGAAGAAGGCGCGGCGGAACCAGCGGCCGAGCGTCCCGAAGAAGGAGGATCTTTTTTTCTTGTTGTCAGACATTTTCCTTCCTCCTTACTTGTTGACGCGTACGCGCGGATCGACGAATCCGTAAACGATGTCGATCAGCAGGTTGCCCATCAGCGAAATGATGACGTAGAACATCTGCATCAGCAGAACGACCTCATAGTCCTGGGTCTGGAGTCCCTCGATCATGAGCTTGCCCATTCCGTTGAGGGCAAACATCGACTCGATGATGAGCGAGCCCGAAAAGATCGACAGGAACCAGCCGACGACGAGAGTCACGATGGGTATAAGGGCGTTTCTCCAGGCGTGGGAATAGATGACGACCTTTTCCTTGACTCCCTTGGCACGGGCGGTCTTGATGCAGTCCATCGACAGGGCCTCGATCATCGACGCCCTGACGTATCTGGTCATTCCGCCCAGCGACGAGAAGGTCATGACTATAAGCGGAAGCGACAGATAATACATCTTGTCGAAGAAAGCGACGATCCCGGTATAGCTGCTGCCGGGCGTCTTCATTCCGCTGGCCGGAAAGATCTTCAGGACCGCGACGAAGAGCCAGATGAAGAGGATGGCGATAATGAAGGTCGGCAGACTGTAGCCGATGATGGTGGCGATCTGCATCACCTTGTCCACCGGTTTGCCGCGCTTTACCGCGCACTTTATGCCGAGGGGTATGGTGATGCCGAGGGCGAGTATCGTGGCGAAGATGTTGATGAAGATCGTGTTCTTCATCGGCTCCTTCACCATATCCACGACAGGCTTGTTCTGGGTATAGGACCAGCCGAAGTTGCCCTGGAGCAGGCCGTCGAACTCTCCGCCGGTAGGATTGATCTCGAGCGTCTGCTCGTTGATCGAAGCCTTGGGGAAAAGACCTATCCAGCGAAGATATCTTACGACGAGATTCTTGGTCTCTGTCCCGTATTTGACCTGAAGCTTTCTGTATTCGCTCTCCTGGTAGTTCTTTCTGATCTCCGCGGGAGTCGATTTCGGGAGCGCGTTCGCGCTCTCACGGGCTTCGGAATATGCCCTGTCGGACGGGACGAGATTGTATAGTAAAAACATCAGGATCGATAGAATCACCAGCACGAGGAAGACGTATCCGACCCTTTTCAGTATATATTTTCCCATTTAAGAAGGCAAATCCTTTCGCTAGGATTTATAAACGCGGGAGAGCTGACGGGCAGCCTTCCGCGGAAAGGATGACGATATGCGGAAATGCGGTGCTCAATAATGAATTCCGCAGGGGGGACGAACGCCCCCCTGCGGTCGGAATGGTTTATAAGGTTCCTGTAAGGACTGCCTTATTGTTCGGTTCCGTCGGCAAAAGCGATCGCTTCGTTGGTCTCGTTGCCGCCGGTGATGCCGGCAAGAACGTCGACGCCGCCCGACTTGAAGTCGTCAAGCTGAGTGGCCGAAACGAGGAGCTTGTAAACGACCGTCTTGATGGACGGCTTTACGCCTTCGTAGTTGCCCTTGAAGTACTTGTTGATCTCAAGGGTGGCTTCCTTCGCGGACGCGTCGTAGCTCTTCACTACGTACGGGCCGGAGTAAGGATACTTGGTATCGGTGTTGAGAGCGGATTCCTTGAGGTGCTCTTCGATATCATAGACGTTCTTCTTCTCGTCGCCCTCACCGGTGGTGGTGTGGGTGTAGAAGTCGTCGGTCAGATAGCAGCCGTCGCCGTCATCCTTGACATCGGCGGTCTTGCCGAGCCAGACTTCCTTGTACTCAGGAGAGAATCCCGCGTAGGAGATGTCATAGTAGTAGGGGATGTAATCGGCGGCGATGGTCACCGAGAACTTGTAGGTGTCAAGGAGACGCAGGCCCTTAAGGGTCTTGGATACGCCTTCCTGATCGGCGTTGTCGCCGGTGTAGGCCTTGAATTCGTTGTAGCCGACAATGGTCATCGCGGCCTTGGCATCTCTTCCGGAGGCGTTCTTGGCGGCTTCGGTGGAGAAGACGAGGGCTCTGATGAGGTAGTCTCTGGCGGTCACGGCGGATCCGTCGGAGTACTTGAGGTCGTCATAGATCTCGATGGTGAAGGTCTTGCTTCCGTCTTCGTTGACCTTCTCCTCGTGGCTCTTTACAACGGTGTCGTTCCACTGCATACCGCCGACCTTGTTGGTGGCGATAGTCTCGTAGCCGGAAGTGAGTCCGTTAACGTCGTTGTTGGAAGCGGCGGGGGAGGAAACGCCCCAGCTGGCATAGCGGAAGAGTCCGGAAAGCTCGGTGGAAGAACCCATGATGAGCTTGTTGTCCTTGGATGTCCAGTCGATAAGGGCATCGGCAACGCCCCAGTAGGGGTTGGTCGGATGCTCTTCAACACCCTGGATCTTGGTGTTGTAGAGATCGTAGTACTCGTTGCAGTAGAGCGGCACCTCGGGGAGGATGCTGTTCCATCTCTGCATGAAGTACTGCCACCAGGCGACGTACTCTTCGTCGGTGTTGGCGTTGTAGACCATCGCCATCGACAGGAAGTCGAGGCCGAGGACATAGTCCTTGCCGTCCTTGGTGATGTACGCCTGGCCGTCCTTGACCTTAACGTCGGCGACCTTGATGTCCTTGCCGTATACGTCGTAGAGGGACTGATAGTCCTTGCCTTCGCCGTACTCGAGCTTGTCTACGTTGATGTAGGCATCCTCGCCGAAGGAGGACTTGTCGGCGGTGATGTAGTAGTCACGGCCGTCCTTGACATACCACTGAGAATAATCTTCGAACATCGAAGGATCAATGGTGCAGTTGTAGGCGTAGTCATAAGCAGCGGAGCTGAAGGAGGTGGCGAAGTTGAAGCAGGAGTACATGGGAGTACCGCCGTAGCTGTATCCGCCGCCGTCATACTGATAGAGCTCGCCGAGAAGGGCCGAGAAGGTACCGATGGTGTACTGGATGTTGAAGCCAGAAGCGATGATCTTCTCGTTCTGGGCAAATCCGGTGACAAGCAGATCGGTGAACTCGTTGTTCTCAGATCCGTACCAGTTGATGGCAAGAGGCATATAGTAGTTGTCGCCGACCAGCTCTACTTTGTATGCTCCGTCCTTGGACTGGTAGGTCTTGTCGGATTCCTTCATGTCGGCAGCGGGGATCTTCTTGTAGCGGACGCCGGATGTGTAATCCTTGCCCTCTTTGTCGTAGACCCAGCCGTCAGCCACGAGGGTGGCGATAGCCTTGTCCTGGGAGGTCTCGTATGTGTTGAGCTGCATTCCGTTGGCAATAGCCTTCTTGTAGAACCAGGCTCCGGTGTAGTACGGGCCGTCCACAACACCGCCGTAACCGCCGGTGAACTGCTTTGCAAAGTCCTCACGGTCCATGCAGAGAGCGATCGCCTGGCGGACAGCCGGGAACTGAACGGGTCCGAAGTCGGCACGGAAACCGAGTTTACCGTAGCCGGCGCGGGAGTAATGAACATAATCGGCTTCGACCTTCTTGGCGCAGGACGCGAGAGCGGTCCCGACGAGCAGAAGAACGAGGACTATGCTGAGTACTCGCTTTGTCCAAGTTTTCATTGTTGAACTCCTTTTTTTTTTTTTTTTTTATCTTTTTTTTGAGGTCATACTTCCGCAAGAAATCGCGATCGTTGTCGGCGAAACGCGGTGACGATTCCCGAAGAGGATACAACCCGTAATAATGCAGTAAAATATTTTATCACTATCTGCATACCGTTGTCAAGAAAAAATCTTTTTTTTTTCAAAAAATATCTGCAAAAAATCCAAAAAAACCGCCGAAATGTAATGATATCCGGCCGAAATCCCCTTCTGAAAGACGGATCGATCTCCCGGAACCCGGTTCTTCCATATTATAATATAGGAACGGTATCCCGCCGCGCGGGCTCAGTCGACGACGCATCCCGCGTCCTTCAGCTCCCGCCTGAGAAGTCCGGTGTCGACCCCGGCGGCGTCGGTCCCCTCTCTGAGACAGATCGCCGCGGCGGTCCCGGCCGCCTCGCCGAGGGTGCAGCAGACAGGCATGATCCTCAGCGACGCCTGGGCGTCATGGTCGCAGGAAACGCACCTTCCGGCCGCGAGGAGATTGCGGCTACGCTTCGGGACGAGGCAGCGGTAGGGCACCGTATACCAGCAGCCGTCGGGGAAATACCAGTGACTGGTTCCTGTGCCGTCGGGCGAGTGTATGTCGATGTCGTAGTTGCAGGCGGCGATGCCGTCGGGGAATTTCGTGAAGGAGGTTATGTCGTCGCGCGTGAGGGTATAGAGGCCGTCGATCATCCGGCTCTCCCTGGCGCCGATCCTCAGCCCGCTGGATATGAGCACCGCCGACCGGAAGGCCTCGAAGTTCTCCTTCAGGAAGCATACAAGCTCGTCGATCTGCTCCCTTGCCTCGATCTCGGCCTCGGTGACCTCCCAGGCGTCGGTCGGATCCCTCCTAACGATACGTGTCGTGTTGAAATGGATGACCGACCTATCGAGCGTGTCGAACATCAGGACGTTCTCGCGGGGGTTCTTTATCCTTCCCCCGGCGCGGAAGCGCGAATATAGGGCGTTTATCTCGGCTTTGTTTATCTTTTCCCGGTCGACGCCGCCCAGCCGAAAGCAGAGCGTCATCGGCTGGCAGAGCCCGTCGGGCTCCCGGCCGACCCTGTATCCGAAGCCCGCCATGGCGGACAGATTCGCGTCGCCGGTGCAGTCGATGAAGAAGCCGGCGGTGAATTCCGAGATGCCCGAGACGTTCGAAACCTTCACCGAGCTCACCCTGCCGTCCTCCGCCTCCGCCGAGACGATCTCGGTGTCGTAGAGGATATCGACGCCGGCCGACAGAAGCAGGCGGTTCATCACCAGCTTGAGATATTCGGTGCCGAACCTCTGGCCGCCCTCGAGCGCCCCGCCGGCTTCGAGCATCGACGTGATCTCAGAGAAGATCCCGGCGGACAGGTATTTCCGGGCGCCCTCCTCCTTCGTCCAGTAGCGCATGAAGGGGTTTACGAGATCAAAGGCAGCGGCTCCCCCGCAGCAGTTGTATCTGTCGATCAGCAGGACTGCCGCCCCCTTCCTCGCGGCGGCGACCGCCGCGCCGACGCCGGCGAATCCTCCTCCCGCGACGATGACGTCCCAGCGGCCCGAAGCGATGCGTTCCTTATTCATTTTACCGATCCCCTTTCTCTTTTCATACCGTGTAGTGCTT
>ONVJ01000030.1 GCA_900321265.1 uncultured Eubacteriales bacterium | reverse complement strand
GGAGCAGGAGATGACCTCCGGATCTGATACCTCCCAGCTTATCGGGTCGGAAGGGGAACCGTCGACAGTATATGTCGGTGTGACGGTGATGTTGCCGCCGGCAATGACCTCGGCTGAAGTCTTGGAGAGCGAGAGCGTCAGATATCCCGAGACGGGAGTCGGAGTCGTGACATCTCCGGTCACCGGTGTGCCCGACGATTCTCCGGTCTCGCTGTGCAGACCGGTCTCCGCGGTCGTGTCCTCCGGCGTTGTGACTGCCGGAGGTAGCGTGAGCTGTCCGATAAGCGAGTCAAGGGCACCGTCGCCGGTCGTTACGGCGTCTTCCGCCCTTCCGTCTATGATGAAGACCTCCCCGTTGACCCTGAGAGCGAAGCCGTCAAATTTTTTCAGATCGGCAGAGAGGTTGACCAGCTTTTCCCGCTGCCAGAAATGATCTCCGACATAGCTCTGGAGCCCGCTGAAGAATTCTCCTGAAAAGAGCGACGAGAATGAAAACTCCGGGAATTTTGCAAGCTCACGCTTTTCCTCCTCGGATATCTCTGCCCTAGTGGGGAAGAATATGTTGAGCAGGGTCACCAGCGAGAGAAAGGCGGCCGATATAATCAGACAGATCCGGTTGGCCTTAAATCCCGGCGTGGATACATGTCTGCGCGCGGGCTTTTTTTCCATTTCTTCGGTTGTGTTTTTTTCGTTCTGATCTTTGCTGTTCATGATCGTTGTTTATTATGCTTTCCGCTTCAGAATCTGAAGTACAAAAACGGGCTGTATGTCTGGCCTGCCATCCTTACCGTCGCAAGGGCGATAAGTATCAGGGCGGTCACCGTCTTCACCGCGCGGCAGACGGCGGGTGAGATATTCAGCATTCCGGTCGCCTTTTTCCAGAGGGTCGGGACGACGGGAAGAGAGAAGACGGCCGCGAAAAGGAAGAGAAAACTGTATGCGGCAACCGTTGATGCCGTGAAGATGTCGGCAAAACCGGTGCATCCGATCCCGAAGATGGCGCCGATATTGGCAAGCGTGCCGGTATCGGTTCCGAGAGTGCCCGAAAGCGTGGCCGGATCGAAATAGAAGAGCGCCATTCCGAAGAAGGTCGCGACGAAGAAGTAGAAGTGCGAGAAAAACGGCTCGATCTTAGGATTCATCTTTTTCCGGAATTTGTCGAGCCAGAGCAGGTCGACGACGAGCAGGACGAAATAGTAGAGCCCCCAGAAGATGTAGTTCCATGCCGCGCCGTGCCAGAGGCCGGTCATGAACCAGACGACGAGCAGCGCAATGACGGATGGCAGATATTTCGCCAGCTGTCTCTTCTTTTTCTTCATGAGAGTCCTCGAAAGCTTTTTTATGCCCTTCGAGTTCAGCACCGGATAAAAGAGATAGTCCTTGAACCATGTGCCCAGCGAGATGTGCCAGCGTCTCCAGTATTCGGTGACGCTCCTGCTGGCGAAGGGGTAGTTGAAGTTTTCGGGGAAATCGAAGCCGAAGATCTTTCCGAGGCCGATCGCCATGTCGCTGTATCCCGAGAAGTCGTAGTAGAGTTCAAGGGCATAGAAGAGAACTGCGAACCACTGTGCCAGTACTATCTTCGTGTTCCCGGACTTGTAGATCGCCGTCGCGGCGGTCAGGCAGCTGTCGGCGATGATGACCTTCTTGGCAAGTCCGAGGCCGAATCTGAATACTCCTTCATTGATCTGGTTCGCAGACCAGCTGTGATTCTCAAGCTGGATCTCGATGTCCTGATATCTGACTATCGGCCCGGCTATCAGCTGCGGGAAGAAGGAGATGTAGAGCAGGAGCTTCGGATATGACTTCTGGACCTTCGTCACTCCTCTGTAGGTGTCGATGACGTATGACATCGCCTGGAAGGTGAAGAAGCTTATACCGATCGGCATGACGACCGACAGCCTGCCCATCGAGCTGTTGAAGAGCAGGTTGAGGTTGTCGATGACGAAGTTGAGATATTTGAAGAATCCCAGAACGCCAAGGTTCACTGCGATGTCAATCGCCAGGAAAAGCTTCTTTTTCAGGGGAGGATCGGATTCTCCGTCGTTCGCGCAGAGGAAGCCGAACAGATAGTTGACTCCGACAAGCCCTATCATCAGAAAGACGTAGACGGGTTCCCCGAAGGCGTAGAAGAAGAGGGAGAAGACAGTCAGCACCCACAGCTGCGCACCCGGCTTCTTCCGGAAGGGTATCCAGTAGCAGACGAGCAGCAGCGGGAGAAAGATATATGTGAAAAAGAGAGTTGAGAAAAGCATACGGATTCCTCCGGCGGGAATTTATGCTCCCGCCCGATTTTTTAAGATATCGCGGGTTCCTGCGAGACGCAGGACAGAATCGGTCAGATCCTGCCGGGCTTCGCCCTCTGGGCGATGATGTCGATCATCTCGCCGACGTTCTTCATCCCGACTACTTCCTTCATGAAGAATTTCATTCCGAAGGTGTCCTCGACCTCGGATATCAGGGTGATGTGGGTGAGGGAATCCCATGCCTCGATATCGGCGGCGCTGGTCTTGCGGCTGACCTCGATCGATTCGTCGTCGAATACGAATCTGAATATCTCGTTGAGTTTTTCGGTGATCCTTGCTTCGGTATCCTGTGATGCCATTGTCTTTGTTTCCTTTCGGTCTGAGTTTGTGATCCGGCGGTCTGTTTATTCAGGGGACCTCGCGCCTCTTTGTTGCGAAGAGCGGAGTCCTTCCGCCTTATGATTCGGAGATGAAGCTTTCGTTGAATTTAAATGAGCCGGTGTCGGCCTCAAAGCGGGTGTCCGACACCCTTGTAAAGCCGAGACGCCCGTAGATATCGGCGACCATTCCGTTCTTCGGTGTCTTGAGATACTCGCCGATTACCTTCTTATAACCCGCCGCGGCGGCAGCCGAGATCATCCTGTTGACTATGAACTCCTCCATTGTGCGCTTGAGGACGCGGCAGCTCATTATCCAGGTGTCGACGAAGAGGGTGTCGGCGTCGAGCTTCTTCATGATCACCGCGCTGATGAGCCCGGAATCGCCGAAGCGGTCGGAGAGGGTGAAGTAAAGCGTGACGCAATCGGGGTCTGCGGCGATGTCGGCGATCTCGCCTTCGGTGTATCTCACCGTCCTGAGATTGAACTGGTTCGATCTCTGCGAGAGCTGAGCGATCCTCGGGAACCAGAAGGAGGAGAAGGGCTTGGCCTCTGCCTTCATCTCAAGTCCCGCGAGATATTCGCTGTAGGAGCCGCACGCCTTTGCCGCCATCACCCTTCCGGCCTCCGAGCGGTACATGTCGGTCCTGCCGCTGTCCTCGGCCGAGAATGAGACGGCCTCAAAGAGACCCTCGCTCCTGAGAAAATCGACGTAGTCTGCGGGATCCTCGGGCATCTCGGGAACTGTGATCTCGGGTATCATCGCCCTGACGGAGTTCCGCTCGAAGGGGTTGTCGTCGATGAAAACGAGGCTGTCCATGCCGATGTTGAGCGTCTCGCGGATAAGCTTGATGTTTTCGGGCTTCGGCTCCCAGTTGGCGACGAAGATCGCGAAATCCTCAAGCTTCAGGACCATATCCGGATGGTTGATGAAGGGATCCTTTGCCTTGTCCTCGTCGTTCTTGGAACATACGGCCAGCAGCATGCCCCGCTTCTTCAGCTCGAGCAGCCAGGTCTGGAAGGCGGTGAAGGCCTTGCCGATCCCGTAGTCGCCTATCTGGATGCCCTCGGTGCCGCAGTCGCCCACGACTCCGCCCCAGAGAGTGTTGTCAAGATCAAGAACGATGCATTTGAGCGACCGGCCCATCAGCGCGAGTATTATGTCTGTAACGACGGCGGCTGCCTCGGGGATCGCGCCCGGTGCGAAGGGAAGCTTGGCTACGGCGTACATCTTGCTGCTCTTTACCGCGTCGGTCCCGTATTTCTGGGTAAAGAAGGAAAAGTCGGCGGGATAAACCTTCTTCGCCTTGGCGGCTCCGTCCGAGATCAGCATGTTGAGCCGTCTCAGCTGATAGATGAAGGAGGATGGGAGTCTCGACGCGAAGCTGCCGAAGATCCTGTCGTCGTACTCGGTAAAGAGCGACTGGATGATGCTCACCTTCCTGCCGTCAGAAAGCTCGGCCCATCTGTCTGATATCCATCCGAATTCTGTCTCGGCGAAGGATTCACGGGCCTCGGCTGGCGTGTGTGTGAATCTGTCGTAAAGCTTTTCGGTGCACATCATGATGAGGACGCCGTCGGGGGCGAAGGCGTAGAGCTCGCTCCCGGGGTCGCCGGTCTGGGCCAGGATCTGGTCGTAGTCGGTGTCGAGGATTTCTATCGACACGCCTCTGGATACGCCGGTCCCTTTTATAGCTTTTGATATGTGCTGCGTGGCGCAGTCGCCGATGACCGCGAGGCGGTATGTCGGCAGGCCCTCGGGGGCCTGATCGGCGAGTTTCGTCAGTTTTGCCATTGATAATCTGCTCAATTGACACCTCTGTGATGTTTTGTCTGTGAGAGAGAATATCCCGCGGGGACATACCTCACCTATTATATATGAAATATCATATTAAATCTATCATATTATATTGCATTTTTCCTGTTCTGTCAAGGATTATCTTTTTTTCCCTATGACAGCTGTGAGGAAAACCGTAGGGAAAGGGCTGAACAGGCAGCGTCAGACACAGGCTGTCCGAAGGAACAGGACAGGACCGTGAGATCATCTGATTCAGAGAGCCCGCAGTAAGACG
Organism: uncultured Eubacteriales bacterium; assembly: GCA_900321265.1. GTDB lineage: Bacteria > Bacillota > Clostridia > Oscillospirales > CAG-272 > CAG-390. The sequence continues at coordinate 8,207 of ONVJ01000030.1, read as the reverse complement.
ATCGGGAGATTCAAAAACAGCCCGAGAAGTATTATTCTTGACAAAGAAGAAAATATGAATATAATATATTAAAGAATTGGCGCGGACGCCGTGCGGAAAACCTGCGGGGATGTCCTTGTGAAACTTGAAATACTATTCGGAAAGAACAGATCTTGAAGGACATTGCAGGCGCTGAAGACGATACGGCGGAAATATCCCGCAGATCCGGAGAAGTACGGGAGGGAAGAATAAAGATGGAAGCTGAAGACAGAGTAAAAAAACCGCTTGATGCCGATATCGGGCTTGAGGCGCTGAGAGCCGAGTGCGCCGGCTGCGAAAGATGTCCCCTCGGAAAGACGAGGACGAACAGCGTCTTCGGCACCGGGAATCCGGGAGCGAGGCTCATGTTCGTTGGTGAGGCGCCCGGCGAGCAGGAGGACCTCAGCGGAACGCCCTTCGTCGGAAGGGCGGGACAGCTGCTTGACAGATTCCTCTTTGCCGTCGACATAAAAAGAGAGGATGTTTACATCGCAAACATCCTCAAATGCCGCCCGCCCAAAAACCGCGATCCCCTTCCGGCCGAGGAGGACGCCTGCATGGACTGGCTCCGCAGCCAGGTCAGGATCATCCGCCCGAAGATAATCGTCTGCCTCGGAAGGATCGCCGCGATGCGGCTGATATCGCCGGATTACAGGATATCGCAGCAGCACGGCCAGTGGGTCGAGAAAGGCCCCTTTCTGATGACCGCAGTCTTCCATCCCGCCGCGCTGCTTCGCGACCCGAGGCGGAAGGCGGACATGCTTGAGGACATGAAATCTATCGCGGCGAAGCTTGAAGAGCTTGGCTGATCTTAAGTAAAAAAAGGGAAAAAAGCGCGGGCTGCCGCAAAAGTCAGACTTTTGCGGCAGCCCGCTCGGATTATGAGACGGGTTTCAGTAGACGTAGATTATCTCGTCGAAGATGATGTAGGTGGTGTCGTCTGAACCGTATACGTAGCCGTCGGTGTAGCAGCGCATGTTGTTTACGGTGATGTCGATGAATTTGCCCTGCTCGTCAACGGCAGGCGATTTATCCGAGTTCAGAACGAAAGAGGTGGCAGGGATGTAGATCCATCCGACGAAGTTTGCGGGGATCTCCATGCGGCAGGCGTTCACGTTCTTGGTCTCGACCCAGAGACCGTCAAGATAATAGTAGCCGACCGAACCGTTGTCTGCCTTGTTGGCGCGGTAGGTGTTGTTGTTGAATGTGACCGACGCGCAGAGCGGCTTTTCGGGGTTGTCGGCGACGTGGCTGAAGTCGACATAGAAGATAACGCCCTTGGCGCCCTTGGGGTTGGCTTCGTAGTAGGAGATGGCGGTGATCTCGCCGCGGTCTCCGCCGGCGGTCTTGCCGTAGGCGGCGAATCTGTAGCCGGTTCCGTAGATCGCGCCCTGCTCCTCGGTCACTATCTGGACCGTGGCGCCCGAGTTTCCTTCGGTGTAGTAGTGGGTGAGGAAGCCGTCCTTGTCGAGAACGTCGTCAAGGCAGTAGGGACGTACGAAGTCTTCGATCGGGGTCCCGTCGGGAAGCAGAGCGGGAAGCTTCTCGATCAGCTTGGCTTTCTGATCGGCTTCGAGAGTTCCGTACTCGTTAAGCTCGAAATCGAATTCATCTTCCGCTTCGGTCGTCACTTCGGCGGTGGTAACAACCGGAGCGGCGGTGGTGTCGGCAGGCGCGGGAGCGGCGGTCGTATCCTCCGTTCCGGGAGCGGCGGTAGTGCCCGCTGGCGTCGGGGCGGCGGTAGTCGTATCTCCGCCCGAGGGGTTCTTTTCTCCGCATGATGTGAGCGCTGAGGCTCCGATGCAGAAGAGAAGGGCCAGGATCAGAGAAATGATCTGTCTGGTTTTCATTTGTTTCCTTTCTTGCTTCGTCAGTCCCGCGGCGCGGGAGGAGAAGCACGCTGAAAATATAGTAGTCTAAATAAATTATAAATGATTTGTGAGGATAAGTCAACAGTTTTTTCGGATAATTGCCTGCGGATGATGAATCAGGGAATTATCCTTTCCCATTCTGCGGAGCGGCCTCTTTTTCCGCAGGGGACTGCCAGACCAAGCAGTTCGAGCGCCTTCGCCGCGCGGTAGACGTCGCGTCCGCGCAGACCACCCGCCTTTCCCAGCTCGGCGGCGGTGAAGCGCTGAGGGAGAGTGTCGGGGATCAGCTTCCTAAAGTCGGCGGGAGAGGAGAGTGAGAGCTCTCCGAGCAGCTTTGACGGCAGCCTTTCGAATCTCTCCGAGCCTTTCTTCCGGTCGGCGCTCCGCCGGCCGTTGAGGAGACGGTATTCCTCCTCCTCGATGAAGAGCAGCCTGAGCGTCAGCCTTCCCGTCCCGAAGAATTCCGCTATGTAGACCGACGAGGCGAGGATCGAGCACCGGCCCTCCTTTTTCGGAGACAGATGCCTTCCCGACACGCTTCCGTTGTCCGGATCGATCCAGACGACATACTTTTTTGCCGCGACGGGATGTATGACGACCGTCTGAAGATCGGTGGATTCGAGATAATACGCGATCTTTTCCTTCAGAGGAAGCAGCGGGCCGGTCTGTATCTCGAACAGCGTCCCGCCGTCGATGATGTCGGCGACGTATCCTCCTCCGGCATCGGTCTCCCACAGGGAGGGATCGTCCCGGACGAAGCGCCGGAGGATCCTGTGCATCCTTTTTTCGTTTAGTCTGCCGATGCCCTCGCGTGTCGGGGAAGCGGCGATCTCTTCGCCGATCAGCCGGTCAAAGGCCGCCGCGTCCTCGGGCGACGGAGGTATGAAGCAGGGGAAGCCGGCCGTCATGTCGCGATACCGGCGAACTGATTCCTGTAGAGGCTGTAATACTCGCCTCCGGCGGCGAGGAGCTCCTCGTGCGAGCCCGACTCGACGATCCTTCCGCCGCGGAGGACGACTATGACGTCGGCGTCGCGGATGGTTGAAAGCCGGTGAGCGATGATGAGCGAGGTGCGGTTCTTCATCAGCGCGACCATCGCCTGCTGGATGTGCATCTCGGTCCTCGTGTCGACCGACGACGTCGCCTCGTCGAGTATCAGTATCCTCGGGTCGGCCAGCACAGCTCTCGAGATCGAGAGCAGCTGCCTCTGGCCCGCCGAGAGATTGCCTCCCGACTCGGTCAGCTGAGTGTCATAGCCATCGGGAAGACGGTCGATGAAGCTGTCGGCGTTCGCGGTGTGCGCCGCGGCTCTGACCGCTTCGTCGCCCGCGTCGGGCTTTCCGTATTTGATGTTGTTCCTAATAGTATCCGAGAAGAGGACTGTGTCCTGAAGCACTATGGCGATCGTGTTGCGCAGCGTCTCGATCGGCAGGTCGGTAATGTCGTAACCGTCGATCGTGATCCGGCCGCCGTCGGTCTCGTAGAACCTCGTCAGCAGATTGACGACAGTCGTCTTGCCCGATCCGGTCGCACCGACGATGGCGATCTTCTGCCCGGCTTTTATCGACAGGTTCAGGTCTTTCAGGACCGGCTTTTCGGGGATATAGCCGAAATCGACGTTTTTGAACTCGATGTCGCCCCTGATATCCTCTGGCGAGACGGTGAGCCTGCCCTCGTCGGTCTCCTCTTTCGAGTCGAGCATCTCAAAGAGCCTTTCGGCTCCCGCCAGAGCCGTCAGGACCGAGGCGTACTGGTTCGCGATCATGTTGATCGGCCGGGTGAAATGCTTCGAATACTGCAGCATAGCCTGTATGGCTCCGACCGACTCCAGCCTTCCGTTGAGGAAGAGGTATCCTCCGGTCGCCGCGATGAGGACATACTGAAGATTGCCGAGGAAGTTCATGACAGGGCCCATGACCGAGCCCCAGACCCTGGCTTTTATCGAGCTCTTTCTGTATTCCGAGGATATCCCGCCGAACTTTCCGACCTCGGCGTCCTCGCGTCCGTAGGCGACGACGGTGCGGTATCCCGTGACGCTCTCCTCGACCTGTCCGTTGAGCCTGCCGAGCAGCACCTGGTTCGCCACGTAATATTTTCTCATGAATTTCGCGAGCCGCGACGAGACGAAGACCGTCAGCGGGATCGTGACCATCGCCACGACGGTCATGATCCAGCTGTAGCTGAGCATCATGACGAGCGATCCGATCAGCGTCAGCAGCGCTGATATCAGCGTCGTCAGCGACTGGGAGATCGCCGTCGAGACGTTGTCGACGTCGTTCGTCATACGGCTCATGATGTCGCCGTGCTTGTGGGTGTCGGTGTATCCTATCGGCAGCCGCGTGATCTTCTCAAAGAGCTCGCGGCGCATGAGATAGACGGTCTTCTGGGCCAGTCTTGCGCCCATCCGCCCCGATGCGAAGGAGATGAGTCCCGCAGCAAGGTTTATCGCGACCAGAGTTATGAGCTTTTTCACCAGGAGGTCGAAATCGACGGTCAGCCGCGACGTTCCGTCGGCGTTCTTCACCAGTGAGAAGGTGTCGATCGCCTGCTGCTGGAGCTTCGGGCCGTAGATCTCAAGTATAGTGACCGTGACCGTGAGAAGCACTACTGCTATAACGACGATCCGGCTCCTGCCGATGTATCTGAAGAGTCTTGCGAGGGTGGGGAGCATCGCCTTGGGCTTTTCCCCGTTTACGCGCGCGTTCATCGGACCGCCGCGGCCGGGTCTGAAGTCGACTCTCGCGGGCTGTCTTTCGTTCTTTTCCGCCATCTCGTCCACCTCAGATCAGTGCGCCCGATTTTACCTGCGACGCATAGATGTCGCGGTAGGTATCGGAGGTCTTCATCAGCTCGTCGTGAGGCGCGCAGTGCCTGATGCTGCCGTCCTCCTCGATCACGGCGATCCTGTCGGCCGATTTGACCGACGCGATACGCTGAGCTATCATTATTATCGTGGTGTCGTCGTGCTTTGCCTTGAGCGCCCGGAGCAGCGAGGCTTCGGTCGCCAGGTCGAGCGCAGACGTCGAGTCGTCGAGTATGAGGATCTCGGGCTTCCTGACGAGCGCCCTCGCTATCGACAGCCGCTGCTTTTGTCCTCCTGAGAGGGAGGCGCCCTTTTCGGCGATGAAATCGCCGTATTTTTCGGGAAGCGACTCTACGAATTCGGAGGCCTGGGCAGTTTCCGCGGCTTCCGTCACCTCGTCAGAGGTCGCGTCGGGCTTTCCCCATTTGATGTTGTTCTCAACAGAATCAGAGAAGAGCTCGGTCTTCTGCATGACGTATCCGATCTTTTTCCTGAGAGAGGCCAGATCATATTCCTTCACGTCGCGTCCGTTGACGAAGACCTCGCCCTCGGTGCAGTCGTAGAAGCGGGGGATAAGGCCTACGAGAGAGGTCTTGCCCGAACCCGTCTGACCGATGACGGCGAGTGTCTCGCCGCGCTCGACTCTGAGATTGACGCCTGAGAGGACCGAACGCCCGGTCGTGCCGGGATATGAGAAGGAGACGTCGCGGAACTCGACGGCTGCGGCGCTTCCGTCGCCTTCCTCAAGCGAGCCGCCCTTGATCACCGGATCGGAATCCAGGACTTCGTTTATGCGCTTCGCGGAGGCGCCTGCTCTCGACACCGACTGGAAGATCATCGTCAGCATCATCACCGACGACAGCACCTGAGTTATGTAGGAGGTGCCCGCCATAACGGCTCCGACCGTCATTCCGGCGTCGCCGATCTTCACAGACCATCCGCCGATGAAGATGATGGCGGCGGTCGCGAGGGCCATCGTTATCGTGATCACGGGCGAGATGAAGGTCAGGAGGAGCGTCACGCGGAGTGTCGTGTCGCGCATGTCTCTGTTGGCTTTGTCGAACCTCTCGCACTCGTATTCCTCACGAGAGAAGGCCTTGACCACCCTGGCACCGCCGACGTTCTCCTGCACGACGGCGTTGACCCGGTCCAGCTTGTCCTGAACCACCGAAAAGATCGGGACCGCTTTTGATATAATCATCGCCATGAGCACCACCATGACCGGAAGGGCGCAGAGGAGGATGACGCCGAAACTGAGGTTCAGTCTGAGGAGCATTACCGTGCCCCCTATGAAGAAGGCGGGGGAGCGCACGAAATGCCGGATGATCGATTCTGAAAAATCGACGACCTGTGTGATGTCGTTCGTCATCCTGGTGACCAGCGATCCGGTGGTGAAACGGTCGGTCTGCTCGATCGAGAGTGACATGACCTTGCGGTATGCTGCCCTGCGGAGGTCGTTGCCCATTCCCTGAGACGCCGAGGCGGCGGTCCAGGCGCAGAGCGTTCCCATGAATCCTCCGAGAAGGGTGACTGCGAGCATCATCGCTCCGAAGGCGATGATGACCGCCATCCTGTCGGAGGGTGAGACGCCGAAGAATTCGAGGAGGCGGAGGGCGATCCGTGAGCCTTTTTCGGGGTCCCGGATGTTTTCGCCCATAACGCCGTAGTTCACGAGAAATGACATCAGGAAGGGAAGGCAGAGGTCTCCCGTCACCTCTCCCGCCATGATGATCGGTGAGATAATCGCCAAAAGCCGGTATGGCTTCATAAATCTGAACAGTTTGAACATTTAAGGGATATGTATCCTTTCGGCGTCAGCTGATTTTGTTTATTATGATGTCGCAGACCGAATCGAAGGCTTCCTGAGACGCGCCGGAGCCTCCGGCGTACTCGATCCTTTCAAATTCGGCGGCGATCCTGTCCGCAACTTCGGGAGAGACCGTCCCGCGGTCTCTCTTCATCCGCTCCGCGATCTCACGCGGAGTGTCGGATGGCTTTATCCCGGTACCTGATTTCATCTTTTCCTCATCTTCCAGGACCGACACCATCTGTGAGTAGGCAAACCGGTATTTGTCCTCCGCCGTTCTGCGCTGCTTCAGCGAGGCGACGAAATCCGGCCAGTTTCTGCGCTTCGGTCCCGTCCCCGCGGTTTTCGCGGAGCTGATCTTTCCGCTCTGCAGCCTGCGCTCCTCCTCGACGTAGTAGACGGAATAATCGCCGTCGCGGGCGGGCGAAAGGAAATCGGCTATCGGACCGAAGATCGCGATTATTAGATTGACAAGGCCGTTTTTGAGCTTTTCAAAGAAGTTCTTCATGAAATTGCGCTTTCCGAAGATCGCGATGAAGAGAAGAATGAGAATGAAAGCGATAAAAATGAAGAGATATGCCTTGCCGGAGTGATATTTAGCGTTCTTCTGCTTCTGAAATATAAAATCGCCGATGAGCGAGACCTTCTTTTCGGAATCGAGGGAAAGCTCGCTGTCGTTATCGTCGACCGTCCCGGCGAGCAGCATCGCGAGGAAGAGACGAAGGAGGGTGAAGAGTCCGGTGAGAAGAACGTAAAAGACACCCGAAACGGCGGCGAAAAGAGTTATGACCGCCATGGTCAGCGTAAGGTTGTATCCCCTTGCGCGTCCGTCGAGCCTGGCTCCGGTCGCTCCCTTGAAGGAGCGGTTTATAGCCGACTGGTTCATCGCGATCTGGACCGCGACGGCGTAACCGGCAAAGCAGAGCCCGCTTATCAGGCTGAGCTCGCCCGATCCCACCGCGCCTAGCACGGAGAAGGCGGCGGAGACCGTCATGCCCGCGATCGACGCCTTTCCGGTCAGGATCCGGTCGTAGGGGAAGAAGCAGACGAAGGATCCTGCGGCGACGGCGAGGAAGGCGACGGCGGCGACCGAGTAGGGAACGATCGAATAGCTGTCGTAGAATACGCCCGGCCGGTTGGCGAGAGATCTGAGATATGACTCGGTCAGTCTGAAAGCTCCCCATGCCGCGGCCGCGCCTGCCGTCATAAGCGCGGGTATCGCATGAGGAAAGCGGTAGAACTTTTCCTCGGATTCGTATGACGTGCCGCTCTCCGGCCTCTTTATCCCTCTGATCAGGAACCAGAGCCCCTGCGCCGCGTATCCCGCCGTGTAAAGCAGCAGCGTGAAGACAAAGAGCAGAGGGACCGGCAGATCCCCGAGCATCAGAGATGTCCCGGGGATCAGGATCCCGCAGACCAGGAAGAATATTCCGAAAAAGGCAAGCGAGGCGTAGAACGTCCGGTATCCCTTTCTAATCATTTCTTGCATACCTCAGAGCCGGAAAGCGGGGATCCGGCGGTGGAAGAGAGTTAGTTTATGCATCCGGAAAACAGGATTGCCACGATGGTGACCGGCCGTTTTCCGAAGCGAGGTTGTCCGATAATAATAAGAAACCCGCCCAGGGGCGGGCTGCCCTGAAACTCATAAAGAGAGAGAGAGAGGCAGCCCGTCTTCCGGGATGGGTTTCTTTTCAGTGCTTTCTGCGTT
>ONVJ01000069.1 GCA_900321265.1 uncultured Eubacteriales bacterium | reverse complement strand
GTGTAAACCCGCTGTTTGCCGGCAATATAACTCCATCCGGTTATTTTTATTGATTTTCTTTCGCTTTTTTATTATAATATTACTGTTATTATTTTTACTCACTCGGCACGGACTGTCCGGGCCCGGCGTGAGGCGGCGAAAACACAACCGAAACGAGGTATCACAATGCAGACAGGCGAACTCTTCCACGGATTCAGAGTCGATTCCTACACCGACATACCCGAGATCTCCGCGCGTATGTGGCGGATGACCTATGAAAAAAACGGCGCCGAGCTCATCTGGCTTGAGCGCCCCGACGACAACGGCAACAAGACCTTCGGGATAGCCTTCAAGACGGTCCCCGACGACGACACCGGCGTCTTCCACATCCTTGAGCACTCGGTCCTCTGCGGATCTGAAAAGTATCCGGTCAAGGAGCCCTTCGTCGAGCTCATAAAGACCTCGGTGAACACCTTCCTCAACGCGATGACCTACCCCGACAAGACCGTCTACCCGGTGAGCAGCCGCAACAGCCGCGACTTTCTCAACCTGGCCGGGGTCTATCTCGACGCCGTCTTCTATCCGCTGAGCGTAAAGAACCCGCTCGCCTTCCTGCAGGAGGGCTGGCACTGGGAGGTCGGCGAGGGCGACGATCCCGAAAAGGTCACCTGCAACGGCGTCGTATACAGCGAGATGAAGGGCGCCTACGCCTCTCCCGACCGCAGGCTCGGCCAGCTGCTGAACACCCTTCTCTTCCCCGACAACTGCTACGGCAAAAGCTCGGGCGGCGACCCCGACCACATCCCCGAGCTGACCTATGAGCGCTACCTCGAGGGCCACCGCCGCTTCTATTCGGCGTCGAACTCGAGGATATTCCTCGACGGAATCTTTGACGACGAGGCGATCTTTGAACTGATCGATTCCTATCTCTCCCGCTTCGACAGGATCGACGTCGACGCCGACATCCCCTTCCAGAAGCCGGTGTGTCCCCCCGAAGCCGTCGGTCGCTACGCCGTCGGCGAGGATGAAGACCCCACGGGAAAAGTCCTCTGGTCGCAGGGATACGTATTTTCCGACTATTCTCAGAAGGAGAAGAACTTCGCCGCGTCGCTTCTCGCCGACCTCATCAACGACTCGAACGAGGCGCCTCTGCGTCGCGCGGTGCTTGACGCCGGCCTGGCCGACGACATCAGCCTCTACATATCCGACGGAGTGCTGCAGACCAAGGCCGTCATAAACGTCAAAAACACAGACGAGGACAAAATACCCCTCATCAAAGAAACGATAGACAGAGTCATCGGCGATATCATAGAAAAAGGCGTCGACAAAGACCGCCTCGAGGCGATATTCAACTCGACCGAATTCGCGATCCGCGAGCGCAACACCGGCGGATCGCCTGCCGGCCTTGAATACGGACTCACGACGCTCGACAGCTGGCTCTACGGCGGAGATCCCGCCGCCCCCCTCTTCTACGAGGACATGCTGGCCTCTCTGAGAAAGAAGATATTTGACGGAAGCGGATACTACGAGGCGCTCCTGCGTGAGATCTTCTTCGACTGTCCGCACAAAGCCTCCTGCAGGCTCCTTCCCTCGACGACCCTCACCGCCGAGATCGCGGCGGCCGAGGCAGAGCGCTGCGAGGCGGCAAAGAAGAGCTGGACGCCGGTCGAAAGGAAGAAGATCGAGGACGACCTCGCCGAGCTTCGCCGGTTCCAGAGGACTCCCGACAGCCCCGGACAGATCGCGACGATCCCGCGCCTCCGTCTTTCCGACATCACCGAAAGACCGGCGCCCTCCCGCCAGACGGTGAGCTCGATCGACTGCCGTCCCCTGCTTCTGCATCCGCAGGACACCCGCGGGATCGTATACACCGCCCTCTTTTTCGACATACGCGACCTTGACGACGGGGAGATCTATCTCGCCTCCCTCATCGACAGGCTGCTCCTTGAGCTGCCGACGTCTGCCCACTCCGCGCTTGAGCTGCAGGATCTGGTAAAGCGGGACCTGGGCGATTTCGGAACGTCGGTCTCGGCCTACACCCGGGCGGACGACAGCTCGACCGGGATCTGGTTCACGGCAGCCGCCAGCTCGCTCGAATCGAAGGCGGACAGGATCGCCGGGATCGTCCCCGAGATCCTCCGCGACACTCTTTACGACAGACCGAAGGAGATCCTGAACGTACTGAGGCAGACGATCCTCTACACCGAGCGCGCCGCGGCGACGCGTGGCAACAGCTTCGCGCTGAGATACGGCCAGGCGATGACGAACGAGAGATGCTATATCAACGAGATCACCGGCGGTGTCCTCTTCCTCAAAAAGCTCAGAAAGACGGTCGCCGAAGCCGAAAAGGACGGCGGAGCCGCGCTCGCAGCGGGTCTTGCCGCGGTAGCGTCGAAGATATTCACCCGCTCGAGGATGACTGTCAGCGTCACCGGCAATTATACGAAAGAGCAGATCTCGGATTATATCGGAAGATTAGACGCCGGCACTCCGGCGGGGCCGAATTTCCCGCGCAAGCTCCCCGAAAAGAAAAACACCGGGATAGAGATCCCGGCGCAGATCGCCTTTGACGGTATGGTGCTCTGCTATCCGCCCGAATTCAAATATTCGCACTCGACTGCCGTTGCCGCCCGCTACGTCTCCTACGACTGGCTCTGGAACCAGGTGAGAGTCAAGGGCGGCGCCTACGGCACGCATATGTCGATAGGAGGGTTCGGTCAGATCACCTTCCACTCCTACCGCGATCCGCAGCCCTCGGCATCCTTTGACGCCTTCTGCGCCGCCGCGGAAAAGATCCGCGAGCTGGCTGACGGAGGCGACATCGAGAAATACATCATAAGCACCCTGCCCTCCGCAAACCCGATGCTCACGCCGCATTCCGAGACCATCAGGGACGAAACGCTCTACTTCAGGGGCCTTCCCGCCGACGATCCGGTCATAAACACCGATCAGATACTCGCCACCGACGCCGCCGAGCTGCGCCGCGTCGCCGATATGCTCGACGGAGCTCTGAAAGATCCCGTCCGCGTCGTAGTGGGCGGCAGAAAGCTGCTTGAGGACTGCGGGGACAAGCTCGACGTGAT
>ONVJ01000309.1 GCA_900321265.1 uncultured Eubacteriales bacterium | reverse complement strand
CGAAAAGAGTGAAAAGCAGCTCTCTCCAGCCCGAAAAATCCTCCATCGCGAGATCAACGCCCCCGGCGCTATTGAACTTTTCGGGGACGGCTCCGCGCCCCACCGCCCCGACAAAGGCCGCGCCCGCGGCTCTCGCCGAGCAAACTCCCGAGAAGGAATCCTCGAAGACGGCGCAGCGCGACGGATCGACACCGATCTTAGCGGCGGCCTTCAGATAGATGTCGGGCGCCGGCTTTCCGGGGAAGCTGTCGTCGTCATAGACGATGAGGTCTCTGTCGAACCACCTTGTGAGCCCGAGCTTTTCGGAGGAGAAATAAAAGTCCACGTTGTTTTTCTCGGAACCTGTGGCGATCGTCATCGGTATCCCGGCGGCCTTCAGCGCGTCAAGAAATCCGACAAGGCCGTCCACCAGACGGCAGATTTTGTCGTCGAGAGCCAGCCTCCGGCGGTACTCCGCCTCCTTCTCATAGGTAAGCCGGATTATATCCTCCTCGGAAAGATCTTTGAGGAAATGGGTGAGTATATATCTGTTCGAGCATCCGTAGATATGCTTCGAGTATTCCTCTGCCGAGCCGATCACGCCTCCGTGCGCGGGAATGAAATCCAGCCAGACCGCCTCGTGCACCGGCGAGTCGAATATCATGGTGCCGTTAAAATCGAATATGACCGCGTCGACGGTTTTCTCTCTCATCCTCATCCTCATCTTCATCAGGTCGTCCTCTCCTTCTTCTGCCGGCATAGGGGATTTTTTATGTATTATATCACTTTATCCTTACAAACGCAACGCTTTTTCTTGACTATTGGGCGGGTTCAATGTATAATAGAGGGTACTGAAAACGAAAGCGGGGAGGGATGACGGAATGTTGCGGCGTGCGGTTCCGGTTACAGTTGCGGCTCTGCTTGCTTCTCTGCTCCTTTCTGCGGCGCTCGCCGGCTGTGCTTCCTCCGACACCCTCTTTACCGAGGATGTCGACGGATTCCTGCTGACTGCCTACTGCCGTCCCGAGGGGATAAGCCGGATCAAGGTGACCGCGGATGAAGGCGGGACGCTCCTTCTCGACGAGAGATTCACCCACCGGGCGGGAGACGAGCCCTATACCGCCGATGACGGTCTGAGGTACGGACTGACGGTCGGGGACTTCGATAATGACGGCAAGGCCGACATCGCTGTCCAGACCTCGAGGAAGGCCGGAGCCGAGAGGTACAGTTTCTTCTTCGGGACCGGCGAAGGATTCGAATTCTCCCCCGCGATATCCGCGATCACGGCCCCCGATTTCGGGAGCGGCACCGGATATATATGCTCTAATACTCATTCGATAGTTTATGAATCGAAGGACGTTCCGGGTCAGCCCGACATTTATACCGAAGAACTGATGACAGAGATCTGGGGGCGGGACGAAAACGGCCTTCTTTCAAAGATCGGCGGGACCTCCCTGACCTTCTATTCCGAGCAGGACATATACAGGGTTGCGAGCTACAAGCCAGACCCCGACGATCCAGGCGAACTAATCGAAGACGAGGAAAGATGGGTAGGCGCCGACAGACTGGCGGAATTCGGATACAGCGGGTTTACGGAAGGCTTCCGCCACTGACGCGCCACGGCAAATACGCTCTCGGGGGATCCTTCCCCGGAAAGGCATTTTAACGGTATGGAAAACAGCAAAAAGAAAACAGCAGTCATAATCGGAGCCGGTCCGGCCGGGCTAACCGCGGCATATCTGCTCCTGAAGGAGACAGATATCAAGCCCGTCATCCTCGAGGAGAGCGAATATATAGGCGGCATCGCGCGCACGCACCGCTACAACGGCAACAGGATGGATCTCGGCGGACACAGATTCTTTACCAAGAGCGAGGAGATCAACCGCCTCTGGGACGAGCTCATGCCGCTGCAGGGAAAGCCCTCTTTTGACGACCTGAAGCTCGGCAACGAAAAGAAGCTGAACCCCGACGGACCCGACCCAGAGACAGAGGACAGGGTGATGCTCTCCCGCCGCAGGCTGTCGAGGATCTTCTTCGACGGAAAGTTCTACGATTATCCGATTTCTCTCAAGGCCGAGACCTTTAAAAACTTCGGCTTCGCGACGACGATGAAGGTGGGATTTTCCTATCTCGGATCGGTCTTCCACAAGCGCCCCGAGACAAACCTTGAGAATCTTTATATCAACTCATTCGGCAAAAAGCTCTACGGCATGTTCTTCGAATACTACACCGAGAACCTATGGGGCAGACACCCGTCCGAGATCGACGCCTCCTGGGGAAAGCAGCGCACGAAGGGGCTGTCGATATTCGGCATCCTCAAGGACGCCTTCGGCAAGATCTTCAAGGTCAAGAACCGGAAGGTCAACACCTCCCTCATCGAGGAGTTCAAATACCCGAAGCTCGGTCCCGGACAGCTCTGGGAGTTCCTCGCCGACGACATCAGATCGATGGGCGGTGAGATCGTGATGAACTGCCGGGCGTCGGGGATACGCACCGAAGGAAAGAGAGTGACCGCGGTCGTCTCTGACGACGGCAGAGTCTTCGAAGGCGACGAGTTCTTCTCGACGATGCCGGTCCGCGACCTTGTCGCCGGGATCGAAGGCGACGTCCCGGAGGACGTCCGCCGTATCGCCGCAGGCCTTCCCTACCGCGACTACCAGACGGTCGGAATGCTCGTGGACAGGCTGGCTCTTGAGAACAGGACCGACAGGAAGACGCTCACAGGCGACGTCCCCGACTGCTGGATCTACATCCAGGACAGAAACGTCAAGCTTGGCAGGCTCCAGATATATAACAACTGGTCGCCCTACCTCGTTAAGGATCCCGAGCACACAGTCTGGATCGGTCTTGAGTACTTCTGCAGCGAGGGCGACGAGTACTGGAACATGTCGGACGAAGAGTTCATATCGATGGCGAAGGAGGAACTCGCGAAGATCGGCGTAATACACGATCCGTCCGAGGTCAGAGACGCCTGCCGGCTCAAGGTAAAGAAGGCCTATCCCGCCTACTTTGACACCTATTCAGAATTCGACACCCTGAAGAACTGGCTGTCGGGTATCGAAAACCTCTGGTGCCTCGGCAGGAACGGCCAGCACAGATACAACAACATGGATCACTCGATGATGACCGCCGTCGAGGCGGTGCGCGCCGTGAAGGCGGGCTCGACCGACAAGACCGCAGTCTGGGGAGTCAACACCGAGGAGGAATACCACGAGGCAAAGCAGGGCGACACCGAGATAGCCGAAACAAAGAAATAAGCGCGGCCGCAGAGGCTGCCGCACCGAAAAACACCCGGAGGACGGAAAAAAACCGCGCTTCGGGTGTTTTTTTGATATTTTTTCGTGGTTTAACAGAGCGGTCTTCTGGCAGGATCCTCTCCGGATATCCTGACTATGACCTTGCCTGACGAGCAGTATCTGCGGGTGATGATCTCCTCAGGCAGCTCGTCCAGGCCGATCTCGGCCGAGATTAGCTTTTCGGGATCGATCTTCCCGCAGGCCAGCATCGCGACCGCCCTTTCTGTCGTGAAGGGGTCAATGTAGGAGAACTTCACCGTCAGCTCCTTCGTGAAGCTCTCGTAGAGCTTCAGCGAGGCCGCGGCGTCGGGCGCGCCGACTCCGAAGAGGACGACGGTCGCGCCGCGGTCGGCGATATCAAGAGCGAGCTCTGACGCCGACGGGTGTCCGACGCACTCGATTACCCTGCCGATATGCTCAAATCCGGCGGCGGCAAGCTTTTCCTTCACACCGCCTCCGGCAGAGCAGACGAAGATATCGGCGCCGTTTTCAAGCGCGGCCTTCTCCTTTTCGGGAGCCAGGTCTATCGCGGCGATCTTCCCGGCGATGCGGGAAAGTATCTGAAGCATCATCTGTCCTATCGATCCGCATCCGATCACGGCGACAGTCTCACCGGGAAGCGCACCGAGGTTGTCGGTCCCGCGGAGACAGCAGGAGAGCGGCTCGGAGAGCGCGGCGTATTTCAGCGGAAGCGAGCCGGGAACGCGGTAGACGTTGTCAACCGGCGGGCAGATGTATTCCGCCATCCCTTTGACGACGCCCCTTGACGCCGAGCAGAGATGGGTTTTGCCGTTCTGGCAGTACCAGCACCTCCCGCAGTGCCAGTTCGGATCGACCACGACCCTGTCGCCGATCGCGAAGGATGTCACTCCCTCGCCGAGCTCCGCGACGACTCCCGACGCCTCGTGTCCGAGCGGCACCGGATAGACCACCGGCCTCGACCCGGCCCTCCCCGCAAACTTGTGCAGGTCGGTCCCGCAGAGTCCGCAGTATGAGACTGCGATCTTCACGCAGCCGGGAGCGAGCGGAGGCTCGGGAAAATCGGTGACCTCCAGCTGTCCTTTTCCTTTCAGAACCGCTGCTTTCATTTCTTTATTCCCTTTCGTTTTCTCAGGATCCGGATCAGATGCTCCCCCGCTGTTCTGGAGCGGCCATCGTCATCCCGGGACCGCTGCGGGTTATTTTACTCTGTTGACTTCGATCTTCCGGTTGTAGGGCTCGTATTTTCTGATGCCGAGCAGTTTCATGAGGCGGGCGTAGGAATCGTCCCTGAGCTCGTCGGTGCTGGCCTCGAAAACAAAAAGAGTGTCGACGTTCTTCGAGTTTGAGAGATCGGGCGGCTCCACGTTTTCACCCGCAAGGTAGGCGTCAATGTCGGTGTAGACGTTCGGATCGCGTTTCGCGGCCTCGGGGTCCTCCCTCTTACGGTTGAGCAGGCGGTTCTTGAGCTCATCCTTCGAGACATGGACGAAGACTACGGTGAATTCGCAGT
>ONVJ01000184.1 GCA_900321265.1 uncultured Eubacteriales bacterium | reverse complement strand
TTTTTATCAATATTTTACAAAAAATCGAACAAAATGTCAAGAGGTTTTTTTGATTTCCCGACTTTTCTCTTTTTCGTTCTCTGACAGCGGCATCCTTTTTGCTCAGCTGACCGGAACAGCCTCCTGTCAGACTTCCGGATAAAAAAAGGCAGCCGCCCTATGTTTCGGATCAACATTTCTGTTGACAACCGGAGATATTTATCTTATAATTGAAACAAGGAAAAAGAAAGGAATGCGCGGCGCTTTCTCCCCGCATCTGAATCAAGGGGTTTCCGCGCCGCATTTTTTAATGAAGACAGAACAGGTGATGAGCGTCATCCGCGAGTGCGTCGAGAAGCGGACTTTCTGCGAACTCGGTCTGTATTACGAGTTCACAAGAAGGCACGTGCTGCCGGTGGCAGCCGCGGACGACCGCTTTTTGGCGGTCCAGGAATCGGATTACAGATTTGACGGCTTTATCATAATCGATTACAGACATGTCGACATCGCCGTCGAGCTCCCGGAGAAATACTCAGAGATCGCGCGGCTTGAAGGACTCTTTGACGGGATACGGATCCCTCCGGTGGATATCTCGGGGTACCGGTCGGTCTTCGCCTATCTCGCCAACTCGGGCACGAACATCGAAGTCGAGATCTGCAGCGATTTCGACCGCGAGACCGCGATCTTCGCCGGTCGCGCCGTCGGCGCTTCGGAATACGAATTCCGTTTTCTCAGATTCTTCACGAACTGCGTCTGGGACAAAAGGCCCTTCAACGTCGGATACGACAGACTGCGAGCGGTAAAATTCGGCTCAAGATATCTTGAGATCTACTCCAAATACCTTCCCAACTGTCCGGCGCCGCCGGTCAGGAACTGAAAAACGGGCTGCCTTACCTCTCCGGTGTATCCGGAGGCGGTCAGGCAGCCCGTTTTATTGATCTGAAATCTTTATTTCTTTTCCGCTATTCTCTTCTTCAGGATCCCGTAGAAATCCGCGGGAGCCATCGCGGTCGTATCGTCGGTGTCGCGGTCTCTGACCGAGATGATCCCCTTCTCTATCTCGTTCTGGCCGACGATGACCATATAGGGCACTCTGTCGACCTGTCTCGCCTCGCGGATCTTGTAGCCGATCTTCTCGTTGCGGTCGTCAAAGTTGACTCTCATGCCGAGGGCGTCGAGCTCGCCGGCGATCGAAGCCGCAAAGGAGGTGTCTGTTCCCGGAAGGGTCATGACGGTGACC
Source organism: uncultured Eubacteriales bacterium (assembly GCA_900321265.1). Taxonomy (GTDB): domain Bacteria; phylum Bacillota; class Clostridia; order Oscillospirales; family CAG-272; genus CAG-390. The sequence goes on along the minus strand of ONVJ01000184.1, from coordinate 1,157 downwards.
TGGGTCGGCGCGAGCCAGAGCGGGAATCTTCCCTTTGTCTCCTCGATGATGTAGGCCATGAATCTGTCGAGAGAGCCGAGTATCGCGCGGTGAAGGACGACGGGTGTCTGCTCCTTCGAGTCGGCGTCGACGTATTTGAGTTCGAACCTCATCGGCAGGCAGAAGTCGAGCTGGCAGGTCGATAGGGTGTATTCGGCTCCGACGGCGGGCTTGACGTTCACGTCGAGCTTCGGGCCGTAGAAGGCGGCCTCGCCGATCTCTTCGGTGTAATTGATGCCGAGGTCGTTGAGCACCGCTCTGAGAGCGCTCTCGGCCTTCTCCCACATCGCGTCGTCCTGATGATACTTCACCTTGTCGGCGGGGTCGCGAAGAGAGAGAACGCATCTGTAGTTCGTGATGCCGAAATCGCGGTAAACCTCGAAAATGAGGTCGACAACGCGAGCAACTTCGTCCTTGATCTGATCGGGCGTTACGAAGAGGTGAGCGTCGTTCTGGCAGAAGTGACGTCTGCGCTCGATGCCCTTGAGCGTGCCGCTGGACTCGAATCTGAAGTCGTGGGCGATCTCGCCGATCCTGATCGGGAGTTCGCGGTAGGAGTGGTTGCGGTTAGCGTAGATCATCATGTGGTGCGGGCAGTTCATCGGGCGGAGGACGAACTTTTCGTCCTCGACTTCCATTGCGGGGAACATGTTGTCCTTGTAGTGCTCCCAGTGACCGCTCGTCTGATAGAGCTGTACCGTGCCGACGCAGGGAGTCAGAACGTGCTGATATCCGAGGGCGAGCTCCTTGTCTCTGATGTAGTTCTCAAGCTCGCGCCAGATCGTGTAGCCCTTCGGCAGGAACATGGGAAGTCCTTTGCCGATAAGGTCGTCGGACATGAAAAGTCTCATTTCCTTGCCGATCTTTCTGTGGTCGCGGCTCTCCGCCTCTGCGAGCTGCATCAGATATTCCTCAAGCTCTTCCTGAGTCTGGAACGCTGTGCCCTTGATCCTCGTGAGCATCTTGTTGTTCTTGTCGTTCTTCCAGTACGCGCCGGACTGAGTCATGATCTTGAACGCCTTGAGTGCCTTCGTGTAACAGATGTGGGGACCCGCGCACATGTCGACGTAGTCGCCCTGCTGATAGAAGCTGATCTGGGCGTCCTCGGGAAGGTCGGC
>ONVJ01000025.1 GCA_900321265.1 uncultured Eubacteriales bacterium | reverse complement strand
TGCGCCGCTTATCCCCGCGGAAAAAGAGCCGAGGGGGAGCCGGAGTATGTCGATCTCGTTCCATACGGCTGCGCGAAGCTGAGAATGACCGAGATGCCTTTCTGCGAAAAAAGCTGAGATTCCGCATATATTTTTTGCCGCCGGAGAGATCCGGCGGCAAAAATATAAATAAAACACATCGTCATCGGCGATTTTTGTGTCTTTTGGAAAACAGTGTTGTTTTTCGGCTAAAGAGGCTGTTAAAAAACTCGCTACGCGATTTTTTTAACTAGCCGACGAGCAATTGCTCGCCGCGAGACCGCGGGAGGGTCTGTTTCAGAGGGTATCTCCGGCGACAGTGATCTTCACCGAGAAGTCCGCGGTGCCCGCCGGAAGCTCGAAATCGATGAACCAGCATCTGCCCGAGGAGATATCCTCCGACGCGACAAACGGGCCTTCGGAGGATGTCCAGCCCGACATCACGGCGCCGCCGACGGTGACCTTCCCGTCCGAGATGACGGGCTCGGTCCGGGTGACGAAGCGCTCGGTGACCGCCTCCTCTTTTCCGGCCTCGAAGTCAAACCTGTCGGCGACCGTTATCCCACGTTCTGCAAAGGAAAAGCGCCTTGTCAGCTTCTTGAGCGCCGGGACCCCGTAAGCCGGAGCGATATCCATCGAGAGAACACCGCCTTCGAAGGAGACGTCCGCCGCGGCGAATTCCCGGCCCGGCTTCTGGAAGCTGCCGCCGACGATCGGCACGCTGTGTCCGCGCGAGGAGCATTCGGTGAAGGAATACCTGTTCTCGGGCTCGAAATACTGCCGGCAGTACCTGCCGCTGCCGAGATCGGTGAGCGCGTGATGCCCTCCCGCCGCGAAGATGAAGCTGCCGGCGTCGTTGTGGTTGTGCGGCTCGTCGTTGGTTCCGCCCTTGGCCGCGAAGCCGTATTCCGCCGTCCGCTTTATCAGCCATCCGGCCTCGGGGAAGAAGTATTCGGCGGGTCCGGGGGCGGCGTCCTCCGACTCCTTCAGGATGTCGGGATCGAGCCAGGTAGCAGAGCGCACATGCAGGCAGAACCTGCCGCAGCCGTCGCAGTTGTATGACATCGAGGGCGGGAGGACGGATATGACGTCGGGGTATTCCTTCTTCAGATAATGCTGAAGTCCCAGATGATAGCTCTGATAGACACCTCCGTCAGAAAAGCTTGCCGTCGATCTGCCCGAAAGAAAGATCTTCTGGTGGAAGGCGGCGATCTTTTTCACCTTCGGGTCTTTGAAATGATCGATCTTTCCGCCGGTGAAGCGGCGGAGCATGTCGGCATAGACTGTGAAGAACCCGAAGCCGTAGCACCAGTACCCGGCGCCTTCGTAGCAGATCCCCTCGCCGCTGAAGCCCGAAAGGAAGCATTCCATCGATCTCTCAAAACGCGGGATCAGAGCGCGCGCAAGATCCGGATCGGTCAGCATCGCCGTGCAGGCGACAGATCCCGAGCAGACGGCGGTCCAGTTGTTCGTCCCGTGCTCCCACCATCCGTAGTTTTCGACCGATGTGAAGGGCCCGATGATGCGTCTCCTTATCTCGACCGATATCCTGTCGCGGATCACCGGCTCGAGCCTGTCTCCGAGCATCGTCAGTATCTCGGCGAGGGCGAATCCCGTCTCTGCCGCGAAAAGGTCGATCACGGTGCTGTCGGCACGCCCGTTCTGCCTCTGATGCGCGGGCAGACACCAGGTGTACTCGTCACATATGCACCAGACGACGTCCTGCAGCTTTGCGAGATACTCCTCCTTTTCGGGATAGACGAGGGAGAGAAGGGCGGCGCAGTCCATGGCCAGCCGCCGGCTGAAATACTTTTTTTCGTAAACGGCGCGGTCGCCGGTAGTGAAAAAGAGTCTGAAATCCGAATAGATGAGCGCCTGTGTGTCCTTTCCCTCGCAGTGATCGCGCCACATGGAAAAAAGCTCGTTCCTGAATCGCTCATAGCATCCGTCCTCCCTGACTTTCTTCCAGAATGACGGATCGGAGGCTTTTCCGACAAGGTATCTGCTCATGTTGTTCATGATATGGCTCCTCTCTTTTTTACTTACAGCGCGTGTACCGCCTCAAGTCCCGCGGGCCGCCCGGAGGAAGCTGAACGACTGCAGCGAAACCGGGAAACCTCCGCGGAAGGCGCGGCAGCGACAAAAAAATGTTGATATTGAACGGATAATTTGATATAATAAAATGTCTGTAAAGGCGCTTTCAGCGGAATCGCGCGTTTTCAAAGCCCTCGACAGGTTATTATACCACAACAGACGGACCTTTTCAACACCGTGAAAGCATATTGACGCACAGCGCCTCATGGTGCAGTGGCAGAATAAAGACATTTAAGGATTTGAGATGAAGATCATTCTGGTCGGAGCCGGCAGGACCGGCAGCAGCATAGTCGCCAGCCTTGTCGAGGAGGGGCACGACATAACGGTGATCGACCGTTCGCAGCAGGCGATCGACGAGATAACCGACTCATACGACATAATCTGTCTTGTCGGCAACGGAGCCGATCTTGACACACTGACCGAGGCCGGAGCCGGCAACTGTCAGCTGTTTGCGGCTTTCACCGACAACGACGACACCAACATGCTCGCCTGTCTGCTCGCGAAGCGGCTGGGAGCCGAGCACACCATCGCCAGGATCCGCAATCCCGACTACAACGACGACGGCCTGGGATATCTCTGCAGCCAGCTGGATCTTTCGGAGGCGATCAATCCCGAGAGCCTTGCCGCGACCGACATATTCAATATACTGAAGATACCTTCGGCAGACAACATCGAGACCTTCTCGGGCAGGTTCGAGCTCATCGAGCTGAGCCTGAGGGAGGATTCTTCGCTGAACGGGGAGAAGCTTGCCGATCTGAGAAAGAAAACGTCGGCGAATTTCCTGGTCTGCGCCGTGAGGCAGGGTGAGAAGACTTTTATCCCGACCGGAAACTCTGTTCTCGAGGCAGGCGACAGGATCGCTCTCACGGCGGTCCCGAAGGAGCTTCAGAAGCTCCTGCGCCGCACCGGAGTCCATAAAAAATCCGCGAGGAACGTGATGATACTCGGGGCCGGCAGGACGACGCTCTACCTGGTGAAAAAACTGCTTGAGGCGGGGATCGGAGTCAAGGTGATCGATCCCGACCGCGGACACTGCGAGCGCCTCGCCGGCGAGATCGGCGATCCCGCCGCCGTCGTCATCTGCGGGGACGGCACGAGCCAGTCGGTGCTCCTCGAGGAGGGGATCGGATACGCCGACGCCTTCGCCGCGCTGACCGACTCGGACGAGCAGAACATACTCACCGCGATCTTCGCGTCGAGCCTCGGCGTAGGCAAGACGATTGCGAAGGTCGAGCGCAAGGAACTCTTCCAGATGGCCGAGAAGCTCGGCGTTGACTGCTTAGTGTCTCCCAACGTAAGCGCGTCGGGACAGCTCACGCGCTACGCGAGAGCGCTGAAAAACTCGGAGGGGAGCGACGTCGAGGCGCTCTACAAGGTCTTTGACGGGAGAGCCGAGGCGATCGAGTTCCTCGTCAAGCCGGATTTCCCCTATCTGGGCGTCCAGCTGAAGCACCTTGCGCTCGAGGAAAATACCCTGATCGCCGGGATCGTAAGAGAGGGCGTTGCCCTTATCCCTTCGGGATCCGACTTCATCCTTCCCGGAGACCGGGTCGTCGTTTTCTCGGCCGGACAGATCCTCAACAACCTCGCGGATACCATAAGGTCCGCCTCCTTTGACAGAAAGGAGACCGGACGTTGAACCGGAGGATGGTCTGGAAGATAATAGGCTTCATCGTTCTGGCCGAGGCGGGACTTCTGCTCCTGCCCGCGCTGGTAGCGGCTATATACCGCGAGAGTTCGGTGTGGTCTCTTATCATAACCGCTGCCGTATGCGCTGCGTTCGGAGGGCTGCTCGTCCTCCTGATAAAACCCAAAAGCCGGACGGTCTATGCCAGGGAGGGCTTTGTCATATGCGCCATGGGCTGGCTCGTGATGTCTGCGCTCGGCGCGCTGCCTTTCGTCATAAGCGGCGAGATGACGTCATACATCGACGCCTTTTTTGAGACCTGCAGCGGTTTTTCCACCACCGGAGCGTCGGTCATAACCGACCTTTCGGCATTCAGCCACGGCATTCTGTTCTGGCGAAGCTTTACTCACTTCATAGGCGGGATGGGAGTGCTGATCTTCATACTCGCCATCATCCCGAACGTCGCCGACCGCTCGATCCACATCATGCGCGCCGAGGCGCCGGGGCCGGTCGTCGGAAAGCTCGTTCCGAGGATGAAGGATACCGCCAGGATCCTCTATCTCATCTATATCGGGATGACGGTCCTCGAGTGCGTCATGCTCATCTGCGGCGGTATGCCGGTCTTTGACAGCATGATCTACACCTTCGGGACCGCCGGTACCGGAGGCTTCGGTATCAAAGCCGACAGCGTGGCCTCCTATTCGCCCTATGTCCAGTGGGTCATAGCCGTTTTCATGACCATGTTCGGCATAAACTTCAACATCTACTATCTGATACTCGCGAGAAAGATAAAAGCGGCGCTGTCTAGCGCCGAGATGTACGTCTACCTCGGTATCATAACCGCGGTGACGGTGACGGTCGCCGTAAATATCAGCAGCCTCTATACAAACACCGGAGACATCGTCAGGAACGCCTTCTTCCAGACGGCGTCGGTAATGACGACGACCGGCTATTCGACGGCCGACTTCTCGCTCTGGCCTGAACTGTCGCGCGGGCTGCTCTTTGTGCTGATGTTCATCGGCGCCTGCGCGGGCTCGACCGCGGGCGGGATCAAGGTCGCGAGGGTCGTCATCCTGGCGAAATCCGCCGGCAGGGAGCTGCGCCGTCTCATACACCCGCGCGCGGTGAACCGGGTGAAATTCGAGGGGAAGCGGATGAACGATCAGGCGGCCGCCGGGGTGGG
>ONVJ01000039.1 GCA_900321265.1 uncultured Eubacteriales bacterium | reverse complement strand
GGCGTTTTTGCCCGTTTGACAGCAATAATCAAGCTTTGGAGTGGCAAAAACCGCAATTCTCGAGCAGAATCTGCGGTATCCTGTCCGAAGATTCTGCGGGGGTGTTAAAAAAGTCGGACTTTTTTAACACCCCCTTCTTTGGTTTTTTCCTGAAAAGCGTCAGTACCTGGAGCATTTCCGGGCAAAAAGGCATGGTCTCAGCCCGCCGACACTCCTCCGGCTTCTCCGCCCGATTCACGGTTTCTAACTGTAATCTTCCTGAACACGATAAAGAAGACCAGAAATTCCGCTCCGGCCGTTATGAACCAGGATATCGGATAGGTCATCCAGAGCCAGAACATGTTGTTGAAATACTCATAGGGATAAAAGAGGAAATAGACCCAGCAGACCCTGAGCACGCAGCTCCCGAAAAAGGATATCGACATCGGCAGGATCGAGCGGTTCAGTCCCCTGAGCAGCCCTGTGGCGACCTCCATCAGACCGCACATGAAATATGTCAGCGCGGTAATCCTGAGCCTCAGAAGCCCGTATTCCCTTACCGCGGCGCTCTCGGCTCCGGGAGCGTATATCGACAAAAGCGGCTTCGCGAAGAAGAAGGCGACAGAACCCATGGCAAGCCCGACTGCGGTCACGATGAAGACCGACGACCAGGCCACCTTCTTAATCCGTCCGAAATTATGCGCGCCGTAGTTCTGTCCCGTGAAGGAGACCGCCGAGTGGTAGACCGAGTTGCATGCGATGTAGATGAAGCCATCGATGTTCGACGCCGCGGTGTTCCCCGCCATGGCCACGTCGCCCAGCGAGTTGACCGCCGTCTGGAGGATCACGTTTGACACCGAGAAAAGCACGCCCTGCGCCCCCGCGGGGATGCCGACCGCTATGATCTTAAAGAGTTTGTCCCTCCTGATCCCGATCCTCCGGAAATAGAGCTTGCAGGGGTCGTCTCCGGGCAGCCGCGAGAGATGTATCAGCACCATCGCCGCCGATACCGCCTGCGAGCAGACTGTCGCCGCCGCGACTCCGGCGACGTCAAGATGGAATCCCTTTACCAGAATAAGGTTCATCGAAACGTTCACCGATCCCGACACCACGAGCACTATGAGCGGGAAGAAGGTGTCTCCCTTCGCCCTCAGCACCGACGAGCCGAAGTTGTAGAGCATCGACACCGGCAGCCCGATGAAATAGATCTTCATATAGAGGGATGCGAGGTCAATGACGCTGTCGGGGCTCTTCATCAGCCTGAGCAGCGGCTTCGAGAAGAGGATGCCGACAAAGGCCAGGATCACCCCGAGGATGAGCCCGGTCAGGATCGAGGTGTGCACCGTCTCCGACGCGTTCTTCTTCTCCCCCGAGCCCAGGTACCGCGAGACGACGACGCAGCATCCGACCGACAGTCCCATGAAGAGACCGATGATCAGGTTTGTCAGCGAGCCGGTAGACCCGACCGCTGCGAGCGAGGTCTGCTTGTCTGCGGCGTAGCGTCCTACGACGGCGACGTCGGCCGCGTTGTAGAGAAGCTGAAGAATCCCAGACATCATAAGAGGGAGGGTGTATACGAACATCCGGCTGAGCACCGGTCCCTCCGTCATGTTCACGTCCCTGAGCCGGAACGGAAGCCGGCCGGCAAGACCGGCCCTTTCCCCCTTTGCCACCGCAGGGCACCTCCGATGAAAATTTACCGCGCCTGTCCGCGCACGGCCTTTTTTATGTCTTCTGACGAAAAACCCATCCGGAAGAGCGCGGCAACCGCCCGCCTTCTCCCGTCCGGATCGGTGGGGAGACTCCCCCACTTCGACTCTATCGCCCTTTTGCAGTTTTCCGAAAAATCCGTCGAATCGAGCAGCTCCGAGACCGACGCCACCGCTTCGCGCGAGTATCCCGCGGCGAAAAGCGCCGACACTACCCTCTGTCTTCCCCGCCCCGCGGCGATCTGTCTTTCGGCCTCGCGGAAAGCGTCGCGCTCCTCGTCGATGAGGCCCTCTTCGGCAAGCCGCGCGGCGGCAAACCTCGCGTCAGCCCCGGAAAAGCCCTTCTTTCTGAGCTTCGTCTCGAGTCCCTTTTTGCTGTTTGAGCGGTACTCAAGCAGCGATCTTCCCCTCATGACGGCTCTGCATCTCCCGTCGCATTCCGCGAGATGAGCGAGCGTTTCCCGGTCGATCACTGCCGACGGAAAGATCAGATCCCTGAGGTCCGCGAACTCCTCCGCAAGAAGGAGATATTCCTTCGTTTCCTGCCCTGTTCTGCAGCAAACGGCGATCTGACTCCCGCCGTCGGCGGGAGTCAGAGATACTATCCTGGCTGAACTGTCAATCCGGTCCATCAGTTGTCGGAGGAATCCGAAAGCTCGATGTCAAGCTCGTCGTCGAGCTCGAAATCCCCTCCGTCATCCTGCCCGGAGGCTCCGCCGTCCTTCATCTCGGCAAACCTGGCGCGCACGGCGGCGTCGATCTCCCTGAAGAGATCGGGGTTGTCCTCGATGAGTTTTTTGGCGTTGTCCTTGCCCTGGGCGATCCTCTCGCCGTTGTAGGAGAACCACGAGCCGCTCTTCTGGATTATGTCAAGCTCGATCGCGGCGTCAACGAGCTCGCCCGAACGGCTTATGCCCTTTCCGTAGAGGATGTCGAATTCCGCGGTCCTGAAGGGCGGTGCGACCTTGTTCTTGACGACCTTGCACTTTACGCGGTTGCCGATGACCTCGGCTCCGTTCTTCAGCGCTTCCGACCGTCTGATGTCTATTCTGACCGAAGCGTAGAACTTGAGCGCCCGGCCGCCGGTGGTCACTTCGGGATTGCCGTACATGACCCCGACCTTTTCTCTGAGCTGGTTGATGAAAATGACGATGCAGTTTGACTTCGCGATCGCCGCGGAGAGCTTTCTCATCGCCTGAGACATAAGTCTTGCCTGAACGCCGACCATCGACGCCCCCATGTCGCCCTCGATCTCCTGGCGCGGCACGAGCGCGGCAACAGAGTCTATTACGATTATGTCGACGGCGCCCGATCTGACGAGCGATTCGGTGATGTCGAGGGCGTCCTCGCCGCAGTCGGGCTGCGAAACGAGCAGGTTGTCAATATCGACCCCGAGGGCCTTGGCGTAGACCGGGTCGAGCGCGTGCTCGGCGTCAATGAATGCCGCCTCTCCGCCCGCCTTCTGGACCTCGGCTACGACGTGGAGCGCGAGAGTCGTCTTGCCCGAGGATTCGGGACCGAAGATCTCGGTGATCCTTCCGCGGGGTATCCCGCCGATCCCGAGAGCGAGATCGAGGAGGAGCGATCCGGTCGATACCGCCGTGACCTCCATCCTGGCGTTGTCGCCGAGGCGCATGATAGCGCCGGCGCCGAAGTCTCTCTCGACCTGTTTGAGAGCCGTTTCGAGCGCTGCCTTCCTGGCGTCGGATTCGGTGACCTGCTCGACCTTTCCGCCGGCCTTTTTTGTTTCCTTTTTTGCCATCTTATCTTATCCTTCCGTTATTGTATTTCTGTTTTTTTGCGGCGGCCCCTGCACCACGGCCGCCTTTGCTATTATACTACAACAAATCGGATAAGTCAATAGTTTTCGGGGTGTTTTTTTCCGAAAACGGAAAATTTACCCTGCTTACGGTGTGAATGGCAGGCCGTTTTCCGCAAACGGAAGCCTGCCGCGCGCAGCGGGATCCCCGGCAGCGGAAGAGCTGGTCAGGACCTCGCTCCGAGCAGCCGCGACGCGCCGCCGACGAGGAGCGAGACCGCCTCCTCAATGGAATCCGCCGTGATGAGACATCCGGCCGCTTTCAGATGGCCGCCTCCGCCGAATCCGGCGCAGAGCGCCGAAACGTCGGCGTCGGAATTGGACCTGGCCGAAACTCTGAAGCGTCCAGGCTCCTCCTCCCTCACCGACAGCGCGATCTTCACTCCGTCTACCGCGCGGGCCACGTCGACGAAGGCGTCAAGCTCCTCCTGCGGCAGGCCGGCACCGTCGATCTGGGCGCGGGACGCGGCGCAGACCGACACCTCTCCTCCGAGGTATGTCCGGAGCAGCTCCATCGCGAGCTTTTCGGCGGCGAGCCGTCCGGCGGATTTTATCTCGAAGAGCCTCCGGTCGATCTCCGCGTGCTCGGGGACCTGTTCCACCAGCTGCGCCGCGATCCTGTGGGTCGCCGGCGTTACGCTGGAATATCTGAAGCAGCCGGTGTCCGACGTGATCGCCGCGTAGCAGGCAAAGGCGGTCTCCTTCGGAACCGAAGAAATCGCTCCGGTCCTCATCCAGCTTCTCGCGATCCTCCAGATGATCTCACCTGTGGCGGAAGCCGTGGGATCGACGTATCTGTCGGAGAACCGGGTTGAACCTGCGTGGTGATCGACCGTCAGCAGGATGTCATACTTTCCCTCAAGATCCCCGAGCTGGGAGGGGGCGGCGACGTCAAGCGCGACCGCCCGGCAGCCCGGGCCGAAAATTCCGGCATCTCCGGGATCCGAGAAGAAACTCAGACTGCCGTCTGACGGAATGATGAAGGAGAGCCTTGCGGGAAGCGGATCCGACGAGACGACCGCCGACCTGCAGCCCAGCACCTTCAGAAGCCCCGCGAGCGCCGCGGCCGACCCTATGCAGTCGCCGTCAGGCCTTGCGTGGATGATCAGCGCAAGCGGCCCCCCGGCGGCCAGCGAGAGCAGCCTTTTTGACATCGCGTCGAATTTGAGGTCGCAGAAGCCGTCGTTCGGCGCCTTTCCGCGGCAGACGGCCTCAGTCTTCATGACCGCCGCCCTTCTCTCCGCCGTCCGCTCCGATCTCGCGGAGCAGCGAATCGATGTGCGCTCCGTTCTCAAAAGAATTGTCCTTTACAAATGTCAGCTCGGGCGTCTCTCTCAGGTTCACGACCGACGCGAGACGGCGCCTGAGAAAAGCCGCGGAGGACCTCAGGCCCTTCGCTATCTCCTTGTCCTTCGCCCGGTCCGACCCGAGAGCCGACCAGTATATTTTTGCGTATTTGAGGTCTCTTGAGACCTCCGCGCCGGTGATGCTCAGGAAGCTTCCGGACACCCGCGGGTCCTTGACCTCGCCGATCAGCTCGGAAAGCGCCCGGCATACCGCGTCGTTGATCTTTGCGTCTCTGTAATTTGCCATATCAGTCCATTCCGCCGCAATGCGGCTTTACAATAAAAATCTGTTTCTCTGCCGGAGCAGCATGCTACGGAGCCTTTTCAGAAGAGAAGCTCCAGAAAGCGGACAAGCCCCGCGGGATAACCGTCCGAGGGCTCAAGTCCGGTATATCCCGGCTTTACCCGCTTGTTTTTTCCGTGATAATCGCTCCCCGCCGTGACGTAAAGGCCGTATTTCCCGGCGAGCAAAAGGGCTTCGCGGCGCAGTCCTTCGTCAAAGCCTGAATAGAAAGCCTCGATCCCGGCAAGGCCGCGTCCTCTGCGGAAAGCTCGATACCGGTTATGAATCCCGGACCGCCGGACCGGGTGAGCGAAGAAAGGATCCGGGCGTCTCTGACGTCGTCGTGATCGGTAACCGAAAACACCCCGATGCCGGCCGCTTCGACAATGGCGGGGATCTCCTCAGGGCGGTCGGTGCCGTCCGAGACCGTCGTGTGCATATGCAGATCTATCTTCATTCCTGAATCTGTCATAGGGGCTCCTTTCGGGGCGGCGCGCGGTCGGAAAGACGGTGGAAG
>ONVJ01000085.1 GCA_900321265.1 uncultured Eubacteriales bacterium | reverse complement strand
AACGGGCAAAAACGGCGCGGTCCCGCGCCGAGCAAACGCTCGACGGCGATGGAAAAACTCGTGAAACGAGTTTTTTTACATCGCCTCTCTGTTTTTTCTTATTTTACGACTCCGAAGAACTTGAGGAAGCAGAGGACGATGCCTACCGTGCAGTAGATGTCCATGATACCGGCGATGAAGCTGAAGATAAATCCTACCTTCGGTATCAGCCCTCCGAGAAAACTGAAGAGCCAGGTGGCGAGGACGCAGATGACCACGAAGATCACTAGCTGAATGATGAAGGAACCGACTTTTCCCTTTTCGATCTTGAAGGGGGTCGGCCATACAGTCCTTAGGAAGTTCATGATGTTCTCCTTTTTTATTTAAAAAAATGATTGTCAAATCGAAGCGGGAATGATCGCAAGGGCGGAGAAACGCCGCCTTGCCTTTTTATTATATCATTTTTCGGCAGTCGGCACAAGCGTTTTTTTCAGGATCGGCCGCATGGCAGCAGGTTTTCCGAGGCCGTTCCGCCGACAGACGGGGCGGGGTGCCGCGGCTCTTCTCAGAAACCGAGGAACCTCGCGGCGTTGCCGAAGGCGATCGCGTCCTTTTCAGCTTCGGTCAGTTCCAGCCTTTCGAAGCGCGGCAGCTCGGTCGCGGCTGTGACGACCGGATAATCGGTACCGAACATCACTCTGTCGGTCCCCAGCATGTGAATGAGCTCTACGGCGCGTTCGGGGCTCATGGCCCAGAGCGAGCTTGAGGTGTCGAACAGGATGTTGTCCGTCTCCGCCAGCAGCGCCGCGTCGTCCCAGGCCGAATATCCTCCCAGATGCGCCGCGACCGTCATCAGCGAGGGGAATTTTTCCTTCACCCTGAGGAGCTTCACCGCCTCTGAGAACCGGTATTGCGGGCGGGCGTCGCCCATATGGAAGTATACCGGCAGCCCGGCCTCCTCGCAACAGCGGTAGAGGGGCAGGAATCTTTCGTCGTCGATGTCGGCGCCCTGGATGTCGGGGTGGAGCTTGAAGCCCGAAAGGCCGATCTCAAGCGCGTGGGCGACGGTCTCTTCAGCGTCGGTGCAGTCCTGGTGATAGCCCCCGAAGGCGTATGAAAGAAGCCCCGAGGCTCTCATTCCGGCGACCGCCGCGGCGGCGCCGTCGTTGACCGCCCTTACCTGTCTCGCGTTTGTCGCGACGCAGAGCATCAGCGCGCCTGCGATGCCGTGGCCGGTACAGACTTCGGTCAGATCGGATACAGTTCCCTTCCCTTCGATCGGAAAGACATAGAAATCGCCCAGATTCCGGCAGGCCGCCGGAGCCAGCCTGTCGGGCCAGACATGAGTGTGGATATCAAAATATTTGCGCATCGCCATATTGAAAACTCTTACCAAAAATGATATAATTGTTCAGGATCGGCCGCCTGACGTCAGCGCACGCGGTCCGGGACTTAGAATTTGAAAGGAACAGAAAAAATGGACTGCATCTTCTGCAAGATAATCGCCGGCGACATCCCGTCGACAAAAGTATATGAGGACGGAAAGGTATTCGCCTTCCGCGACATCAACCCCCAGGCTCCGGTACACGTTCTCGTCGTGCCGAAGGAGCATATCCCCTCCGCCGACTTCATAACCGCGGAGAATTCGGGAAATATCTCGGCGGTATTCGAGGCGGTCCCGAAGATCGCCGCGGCAGAAGGCCTCACGAACGGCTACCGCGTTATCAACAACTGCGGCGAGGACGGCTGCCAGTCGGTGAAGCACATCCACTTTCACCTCCTGGGAGGAAAGAAACTCAGCGAGAAGATGGACTGAGATCCGAACCCGTTATCCGACAAACTCCCGGTAGATCGCTCTGACGGCGTTCTCGAAATCCTCCTCGCTTACGCCGAGGATGATGTTCAGCTCGCAGGAGCCCTGATCGATCATTCTGATGTTGACTCCGGCGTCCGACACCGCCTTGAAGACTCTCGCGGCGGTTCCTTTGGTCTTTACCATTCCGCGTCCGACGACGGCAATGAGCGCCAGCCCGTGCTCGACCGTCACGCTGTCTGTCCTGACCGCCCGTTCGAGCTGAGACTTGATCTGGTCCTCGTGACCTGCGATCTGAGCCGTCGACAGGATCACGCTCATCGTATCGATGCCCGAAGGCAGATGCTCGAACGACATTCCGTGATCCTCGAAGACCTCAAGGACCTTGCGTCCGAAGCCGATCTCTGAGTTCATCATGTCAGACTCGATCGTGACGACCGAGAAGCCCTTCTTCCCGGCGATGCCGGTGATGACGTGGCGTCTGTCGTAATCGGGCGCCGACCTCACGATCATCGTGCCCTTGTCGTCGGGTCGGTTGGTGTTGCGGACGTTTATCGGTATGCCGGCGTTCCTCACCGGGAAGGTCGCGTCCTCGTGAAGGACCGAGGCCCCCATGTATGAAAGCTCCCGAAGCTCTCTGTAGGTCAGCAGATCGATCCCGAGCGGATCGTCGACTATCCTCGGGTCGGCCATGAGAACGCCCGAGACGTCGGTCCAGTTCTCATAGAGATCAGACCCCGAAAAGAGCGCGACGATCGATCCGGTGATGTCGGAGCCCCCTCTCGAGAAGGTTCTGACCGTTCCGTTCGGCATCTGGCCGTAAAAGCCGGGTATGACTGCCCGCTCATGCTTTGCGAGCTCGTCCGACATCGCGCACTTGGTCAGCTCCATGTCGACCTGGCCGTTTTCCCTGAAAAAGATGACGCTTTCGGCGTCTATGAAATCATATCCGAGGTATTTCGCCAGTATAAGGCTGTTGAGATACTCTCCCCTGCTGGCGGCAAAATCGTGGCCGACGCGGCGGAGGAGCATCGCCTGCTTTATATATTCAAGTTCGCCCGATATGTCGAAATTGAGCCCGAGCCCGCGGATGATGTCGTTGTATCTGTCGCAGATCCGCTGATAGGCGGCCTCGACTGCGCCGACTCCCATGCCCGACCTTGCGAGGCGGTAGGTCTCGTATAGCATATCGGTGACCTTGGTGTCGTTCTTGTTCCGTTTGCCCGGAGCCGAAGGGACAACATATCTCCTTTCGGGGTCGGACTTGATGATATCTGCGACTTTTTTGAAATGTTCGGCGTCCGCGAGCGACGAACCGCCAAATTTTACCGTCTTGATTCCCATATAGCGTTATGTTCTTTCTGAAAGTTTTTAATCATTCACTGTAAGGAGATACACGATGAATCCCGGACGCAAAGGCCGTGAGCGGGCAGGCGGGACAGGAGCCCGTCTGACCATCATATTGCTTGTTATACTGTCGGCGGCGCTTCTCACGGTATCCTGCGCCGACACCGGCCGCGCTCAGAACTCGGATACCCGGGCTCTCGCTGACAGCTCCCTGTCGGGCGATACCGTCGCGGAGCCCCTCCCCGGCACCTCCGCGGAAAACACAGAGACATCCAAAGAAAAAGAAACTGAAAAAGAGGAAACGACTATGACGATACCCGGACCTGTCAACGAACCCGTGATCCTTAAGATCGCCAGCTTCAACATCCAGCACGCCGCCCAGGGGCTTGACGCCGTGGCAGCCACTCTGAAGGAGGCGGACGCCGACATCGTCGGGCTGCAGGAGGTGGATTTCAAGACAACCAGAGTGTCTGGAGTCGACCAGCCCGCGGTCATCGCGCAGAAGGCCGGCTACGAATACTACCGCTTCATCCGTGCGATCGACTACAAGGGAGGCGAGTACGGCACCGCCATCCTCTCAAAGTACCCGATCGTCTCCTTCGAGGTCATCAGTCTTGAATCCGGGAGCTACGAGGGACGATCCTTCGGCCACGCGGTGATAGAAACGCCCGGCGGAAATATCGACTTCTTCAACACCCACCTGTCATACGAGGACAAGCCTACGCGGTCCGGCCAGTTCGAGGCGATCGCGAAGAAGGCCGCCGAGTGCCCGGTATACCTGCTGACGGGGGATTTCAACACCGCCGACTACAGCGAGTTCGCACCATTCACCGGCGCGTCGATGATCTGCAACGACAGCCGGTCCTACGGCACCTTCCCGGGAAGCGGAAAAGGCATAGACAATATCGTCTTCCGCGGCAACTTCTCCGAGAGAAACTCGGGGATCATCGTCAATAAAAGTTCGGATCACTATCTGCTCTGGGCAGAATTCAGGTTTATTCCGGCGAAATAAGCTCACCGGCGGCTCAGTATTCTCTTCTGCCCTCAAACGCTCTCTGGAGCGTATATGAATCGGCGTATTCGAGCTCTCCGCCGACGGGTATCCCGTTGGCGATCCTCGTCACCTTTATGCCCGACGGCTTGAGCAGCCTTGCGATGTACATCGCCGTCGCCTCGCCTTCGGCGGTCGGGTTGGTGGCGATGATGACCTCCTTTACCGACTCGTCGGCCGAGACCCGCTCTATAAGCTCCTTCAGCCTGATCCTGTCGGGGGTGATCCCCTGCATCGGTGAGATCAGTCCGTGAAGAACGTGGTAAAGGCCGTTGTACTCCCTGACCTTTTCGATCGCGAGAAGCGATTTCGTGTCCTGGACGACGCATACCGTCGATCTGTCCCTGGCGGGATCCGCGCAGACCGGGCAGATCTCCCTGTCGGTCAGATTCTGGCAGACGGGACAGCGGTGGATCGATCTTTTCGCATCGAGTATCGCCTCAGCGAAGGCCTCAGCTTCCTCGTCGGTGAGATCGAGGACCGAAAAAGCCAGCCGGACGGCCGTCCTTTTGCCGACTCCTCCGAGCCGCGCGAACTTTTCCGCGAGTATATCGAGAGAGAGGATGCTGTCGGAGCCCGCCATCAGACGGCTCCCTCCGGGATCCCGTATTTCTGAGCGAGAGCCGACATCTCGCGCGCGGCGTCGTCCTCGACTCTGCCGATCCCCTCGTTGATCGCGGCGATAAGAATATCCTGAAGAGTCTCGGGATCGTCGGGATCGATGATCTCGGGATCTATTTTTATATCGGTCACTCTGCGGGCGCCGCTGATCTTAAGCGAGACGGCTCCGCCGCCTGCGGTGACCTCGTATTCCCTTTCTTCCAGCTCAGCGGCGAGCGCCTCGCGTTCCTCCTGGAACTGCTGCACCTGACGCATCATGGCGTTCATGTTCTGCGGGCCTCCGCCCATTCCCTTCGGGATCCTTGCTTTCATTCCGTAACTCCCTTTATCTGTCTTTCCGCCGCGCTGTTGCGCGGAGCGGGTTAATATCTGTCTGTGATTCGGTATTGTCTGAAGACGACGTCAGCTTCGGGTCCCGGCGACCGCGGCATCGAGCTCTGGAATGCCTCCGGCCGGCTTCCCGGCGTCGCCGGTCTTCTCGAATACTATCCTGTCGGGTCTGACCGGCCTTCCGAGCTGTGACGAGAGCGCCTCGGCGAGCTTTGCCACCGCCTCGGGGGCGGAAGCGCGCTGCTTTACCGCGTCTCTCTTGTAAAAGATACGAACCGTGATCCCGTCCGCGTCCTCTGTCTTTTCGGCGTTCGTGCTGGTCAGGAATGCCGCCGCTCCGGGGTTGCTGCGGTAGAGTATGTCAAGCACGTCCTGCCAGCAGTCGAGCTTGACTCCCTGCGCCTGCTGCTTCTCAGGTTCCTTCCGGACCGGCTCCTCAGGCTTGTCCCGGTTCACCTGACGCACACCTTCCACGGCCTCCGGAGAGGCAGCCGGCGCGGATTCGGTCCGAGCCTTCGGGACTGCCCCGCCGCTCTGTCCGGCGGGTGCCGCGGCTTCCCGTGCAGCCGGTGCCGCCTCGCCCATCGACACTCTTGCCTCAAGCGCCGCGATCCTCGACAGAAGAGCCTCATAGCTTGCCGTCAGACGCTCGTCGGTCATTCTTATGAGAGCAGTCTCGGCGCAGATCCTCGCAGACGCGCCGGGGCGCTGCATCGAGGTAAAGGTATCGTCGAGTATCCTTGTGTGGTAAAGCAGCTGCTCGCGTGAGAACAGCGCGGTATCGGCGGCAAGCGTCTCTGTCTCGGAATCTGTCAGGTCGAGATAATCCGCGGCGGTCTTTCTGCCGACGGTGCGGAAGACGAGCATGTCGCGGTAATAGGCGATAAGCTCCTGCCAGAACACCCCGATATCCTTTGACGAGGCGCTGACCGAGGATATTATATCTATCACGGCAGCGCAGTCTCTCGAAGCTACGGCCCGGACAGTTTTCGACATAAGATCCCGGCCGGAGCTGCCTGCGGCATCCGACACCGCGGCAGCGGTGACTCTGCCGCCCTTTGAGGCTGCGAGCTCAAACAGGCTGATCGCGTCTCTCATTCCGCCCGCCGCGAGCCTGGCGATAGTGAGTGCGGCGTCGGGATCAAGTCCGATGCCCTCCTCCTTCGCGATGGTCTCGAGCCTTTTTACGATGACCGAGGTCGCGATCCTTCTGAACTCGAAGCGCTGACAGCGGGATATGACGGTCGCCGGCAGCTTCTGCATCTCGGTGGTCGCGAGAATGAAGATGACGTGTGCGGGCGGCTCTTCGAGAGTTTTCAGAAGGGCGTTGAAGGCCGAGGTCGAGAGCATGTGGACCTCGTCGATTATGTAAACGCGGTATTTCAGAGACGAGGGCGTGAAGATCACCTCGTCGAGCACCGTGCGGATATCGTCGACCTTGTTGTTCGACGCGGCGTCCATCTCGAGGATATCGGTCGCGGCTCCCGATGCCACCGAGAGACATGAGGGACATTTCAGACAGGGATTGCCTCCGACCGGCGCGTCGCAGTTGACCGCCTTCGCGAGGATCTTGGCGCAGGTAGTCTTTCCGGTGCCGCGGGATCCGCAGAAAAGATAGGCGTGGCTGAGGAGAGACCGGGAGACCTCGTATTTCAGTACCTCGGTCACCTGCTCCTGACCGCAGACCTCGTCAAAGGTCCCGGGACGCCACTTGCGGTATAATGCCTGATGCATTCGATCGATCCTCCTCCCTGCCTGAAAATAAAACAGTACGGCCGCAAAATAAGACCATACACCCGGAATTCGAACTTTGCCGCCGCGCGTTAGTCTCGCCCTCTGCTCGGAACAGGTTGCCTCGCGGCACATCGGATAGGCCGCTTAATGCTGCTTGGTTCCCCACCTGACATGGTTCACAGCGTCCGATTGCGCGAGACCCGTTCTTCAACACAGAAAGAAAGTCGCAGACCGCGTCGACTCCGCCCTCACTTCCGGGAATGAACCCCCGCTATAGCGGATCTCGGGTACAAGGCACCGCTGACTCCCCGGCTGGTATGGCCTTATTTCACAGCCGTCAAACTGTTTTATTGTTAATATTGTATCATATTTTTACTCTTAATTCAATACCCCCCGCCGAAAAAACTTGACACCGCGAAAAAATACTGTATAATTGATTGTGAAAACCCGGGGACGGAACAGGATCGCATCCGGGTCCAAAAAGAGGAATGACAATGACGAATGAACCGAAATCTGACAATACCCTGCATGAAGGCAAAGAGACGATAAGGGAAACACTCTCCACCCGGGTGACACACCGGGCGGGCGTCCTGGTCGCGGGCGGAGGCGTCGCCGGGATCGCCGCCGCGCTGGCGGCGGCAAGACACGGCGCCGACGTACTGCTGATCGAGAGAGAATTCGCGCTGGGAGGACTGGCGACTCTCGGTCTCATCACCTACTACCTCCCTCTCTGCGACGGACGGGGACACCAGGTGATCTTCGGTATCGGAGAGGAGCTGCTGCGGCTGGCAATAAAGCACGGCGCGGAATCCTCATACCCCTCCGCCTGGCTCGACGCCGGCGCCGATCCTTCACTCAGAGAAAAGCAGCGCTTCAAAGCCGGATACAACGGGCCCCTATTTATGATGGAGAGCGAGTTCCTCCTGAAGGACGCCGGAGTCCGGCTCCTCTACGGGACGCAGATCTGTTCCGCACAGACCCGGAACGGAAGGATCACGCATATTATCTGCGAGAACAAATCCGGAAGGTTCGCCGTCGCGGCAGACGTCTTCATCGACGCGACGGGAGACGCCGACATCGCAAGGTTCGCCGGCGCCGAGACGGTGAGGTTCGGCCAGGGGAACGTCCTTGCCGGTTGGTACTATTCATACGCTGCCGACGGGCTCAGACTGAAGATGGTCGGGGCCTCCGACATTCCTGACGAGGAAAAGCTTGCCGGGGACCTTAGGACATATCTCACTCCCGAGCGCTTTTCCGGACTTGACGGCGACGAGCTGTCGCGGATGACCGAACTGTCGCACAGAGCCACATATGACGCCTGGAGCGCCGTCAGGGCATCGGATCCGTCCGCCTTCCCGGCGGTGATACCCTCGATACCACAGATCAGGATGACGAGGAGGATCGCGGGATACGAGACCCCCGACACCTCCGACGACCGCCGCGAGTGGGATGACTGTGTCGGTCTTACCGGTCACTGGCGTCACCGCGGACCGGTATACGGGATCCCCCTCGGCTGCCTCAGATCGGTCAGCTTCCCGAACCTGCTGGCCGCAGGAAGGGACATTTCGGTCACCGACAGCATGTGGGACAACACCAGAGTCATCCCGACCTGCGCCGTCACCGGCGAGGCCGCAGGGACGGCGGCCGCCATGTTTTCGGATTTTTCCTCTCTCACAGGCGCACAGATCTCCGAACTCAGAGCCGAACTCGGCCGCGGAGGAGTTAAGACATCTATAGCCGAACTCGGGCTCTGAGTCCCTCCGGACCGGCTTGACCGCTCTCAAAAAGAGCTCCCTGCATTTTTCTCAAAACCTGACGAAACACGTCAATTCGAGATAAGGACCCTCCCATAAAGAAAAAAACAGAAACGGAAACAAAGTCCTTATGAAAAACGGAAAGACAACCGAAAAAGCAAAAGAAAAAGAGTCCCCGATAGCCGAAGGCCCGAACAAGGCGGCAAAAAAGAAGCTGTCGGAAAATCCGAACGGAAAATCCGAAAGCGGGATATCAGATCTCGCGCTGGTCAGAAGATTCGCGTCCTACTACAGACCGCACCGCCTCATGTTCTCTCTCGACATGGCGGCGTCGATCCTCATCTCCCTGATAGGCATGGTCTATCCTCGGATCACGAACCTGATGCTGAAGGACCTCATCCCGAATCAGAAGCTGCAGGGGATAATCATCGCCGGCGGCGCGGTACTCGCGCTCTATCTGATCCGGATGTTCCTGCGCTATTTCGTGCAGTATTACGGCCACATGATAGGAACGGGCATGCAGGCGCAGATGCGGAGAGACCTCTTCTCGCATCTTCAGAAGATGCCCTTCTCCTTTTACGACGAGCACGAGACCGGCAAGATAATGTCGAGGATGACATCCGATCTCTTCGACGTCAGCGAGCTCGCCCATCACGGCCCCGAGAACATCCTGACCAGCGTCACGATGTTCGTCGCCGCCTTCATCTACCTCTGCACGCTGAACATCTGGCTGACTCTCATCATCTTCTCCTGCGTCCCCATCCTCATCCTGGTCGCGGCGCGCTACCGCAAGGACATGCGTCAGGCCTTCACCGAGCGGCGCGCGTCGACCGCCGAGATAAACGCCTCGCTTGAGAGCAGCATCTCGGGCATCCGTGTGACCAAGGCCTTCACCAATTCCGAAAAGGAGAAGGAAAAGTTCGAGGAAGGCAACGGCAAATTCATCGAAGCCAGCCGCAAGTCCTATATGGCGATGGGCAAATACCATTCGGGCTCGAGCTTCATCACCGATTTCTTCAACGTCGTCATCCTTCTCGCCGGTGGCGTATTCCTTTACAAGGGGCTCATCGACGCTGCGGGCTACGCGACCTTCATCGTATCGGTCAACCTCTTCATCTCCCCGATAATGACCCTCATAAACTTCATGGAGTCGTTTCAGAACGGCGTCAGCGGCTTCCGCCGGTACGTCGAGATAATGGACCTCCCCGAAGAGGAGGACGAGCCTGGCGCGTACGATCCCGGCGTCCTGAAGGGCGATATCGAGCTGAAGAATGTAAGCTTCACATATGAAAAATCCGACGAGATCCTTCACGGCATCGATCTTAAGGTCGGACGCGGCGGGACTCTGGCGCTGGTCGGTCCCTCGGGAGGAGGCAAGACGACGATCTGCCACCTGCTGCCCCGCTTCTACCGGCTTGACGGCGGCGACATAACGATCGACGGCATCAGCATCTCGAAGATGACAGCCGAGTCGCTCCGCAGGAACATCGGCATCGTCCAGCAGGACGTCTTTCTCTTCAACGGATCGATATACGACAACATCCTCTACGGGAGGCTTGACGCGACGCCCGAGGAGGTATACGAGGCCGCCAGACGCGCGAACATCGACAGCTGGGTGCAGACGCTTGAGGAGGGCTACGACACGCAGATCGGCGAGCGCGGCGTCAAGCTCTCGGGCGGCCAGAAACAGCGTCTGAGCATCGCCAGAGTCTTTCTGAAAAACCCGCCGATCCTCATCCTCGACGAGGCGACCTCCGCGCTCGACAACACCACCGAGATCCTGATACAGCGTTCGCTTGACGAGCTTACCGCGGGCAGGACCACGGTGGTGGTCGCGCACAGGCTGTCGACCGTCAGAAGGGCCACGAAGATCGCGGTAATAGCCTCGGGATCAGTCGCGGAGCTGGGCACTCACGAGGAGCTCCTCGCGATTCCTGACGGCATCTACGCGCGTCTCTACAGGCTTCAGTTCAGAGAGGCCGACGCCGATACAGATATCGGAAAGCTGTCCGAATCCGCCGGTTTCTGATCCTCCCCATTCACATCGTCATCCGGCTGCCGGCAGGGCAGCACGTGTATCCTGCCGGCCACCGAGACGAACATCTCGGGGACTGCGAAGAGAGACATGTATTTTTTCAGTTCGGCGTCGGAGAGCCCGCGGAAATCGTCGTCGGTGAGCCCCGCCACCAGGAAGGTCCCGGCTATGATGTCGTAGATCTCCCCGCTTTCGTCCCTGAGGGCGCGGTTTAGCGGCAGGCCGTTGATCTTACCCTCCTCGTTGACGATGAGCCCCACGGGGTCGTCATAGGGATAGACGACCTCTATATAGCCGTCCACCTCCGCCTGGAGAGACTCAAGCCCGGTCCTGATCAGCTTTACGCAGGGCGGTCTGCCCGGCTCGACGGCGATCACCCTGATCTTTCCCCCCGAAGAGGATCCGGGGGGATCGAATTTTACCTCCTCGAAACCGATGGTGTCGCAGAAGTAGAAGCCGGGCTCGACGTCGCTGTCGCCGCTGTCGGTAACCTCGACGACGTCCGACACCGACATCGATCTGCCCTCGTAATCGTCGGGCAGCTCGCAGTTGAAGATGTCATAGACGTCCTCAAGGTCGCGGGCGTCGACCTCCCCCTCGTAGACAGGTTCGTAAGAAGAGCCGTCCGGCTCGGCGCGGCCTGTTTTTTTTCTCAGCGTGACAAGTCCGCAGAAGGCCACGCCTTCAGAGTCGCGGCCGGTGTCAATCTGGTATATTCTGATATTCAAATTCCGGAATGTCCTTTCTTTTTATGAAAATGAGACTCTGCCGTGGGCTGTCACGGCCGGGGCGGAAAGCGTTTTTTTGCCGCTTTTCCTTCCCCGTTCACCGTTCCGGAATTCTCCCGCATGTCTTTGTTAACCGAATTATAACATGTTT
>ONVJ01000012.1 GCA_900321265.1 uncultured Eubacteriales bacterium | reverse complement strand
CTGTCGCAAAGCTGCACGAAGGTATATTTGTTTCCGTTTTTATCGACCGCCACCCAGTTTTCGGTTCCGAGATAGGTCACCTTCATATCTTTTCGGCATCCGGCGAAAAAGTCCCATTCTATGGTTTTTACGCCGGCGGGTATGACAAAAGACGACAGATCTGTTCCCATCGCCAGGTATCCCGTCAGCTTTTCGACGCAGTCGGGAAGGGACAGCGACGTAATGACCCCGGGATTATCGGGAATCGCGGCGGATCTGCCAGACCCGGTAATTATCTTCCAGCGCTTTTCCGCTTCTTCACTTCCCGCGGGCGCGCCACTCATTCTGCATTCGGATTCATAAACCAGCCACTGATAGTAGCCCGCTTCCCGTTCGGCGTCCAGCTTGTCGTCAAAAGAATAGGACGGCGCGTATTTTTTCAGATTCATATATACGTGGTAGACGTACTCCGCATCGGTCGCGTCTCCGTTCAGCACGTAAATATCCGTTTCTGCGCACTGGGGATACTGCATCAGGAGCGCTTCGGATTCTGTTTCGCTCGCACCGTCGGAAAGAGATTTCAAATTATAATACGCAAGGAACTGGTTAAGATACCACCAATAAGAGTTGTTCGAATCTGTGAGCGCACGGCCTCTGCCCGATAACGGCTGGTCCTTGAAATAATCCTTCCAGTTGATCCTCTTTGCTTCCTTGTTGTCGTCAGCCAAGGCGTTTATGGTTTCGGCAAACAGAGCTATGATTTTTTCCATTCCCCCGACGGTCAGCATCTGCGGCAGGCATTTTTTATAGTCCGTCCCGATATCGCAGCCGATGACGGTCTTTCCGTTGAAGGTCTCGGGGACCGTCACCTCGAGAAAATCATATTTTCCGGGATTTTCTATGGCCCCGAGATAGGCTCCGTCGTTTCTTTCGGCAAAGATCAGCCCGGCTTCGCCGGTCATTCCGCGCTTCCTCTTGGTTTCTTCATCCGTCGCCGCTCCGGACGGATCGGTACCGCAGCCGGCAAGCGACAGAAAAACGGCTGCCGCGAGAATGAGACATAACAGCTTTATCGGCGTCGGCGGTTTTGCTTTCATATCGGTCCCTCCGGTGTGTATTAGGCGTTCGTCTGACGCCTGCTTTTTTATCATAACACAGTTTTTCTTCGCTGTCAATAAGAATTTTCAGGAGGCAGACCACTTATGCGGACCGAGTTTTCTATTGACAAAAACAGAAATATTTTTTATAATAAAGTGACACCCCTCACAGGGTTTTTGCGTCTTATTATACAGAACGGTCTGTTTCATTTTCAAAAAAGGAGGACAGGCGGAATGACCGGCGAACAGAAGTCAATATCCGATATGATAGTCGGGATGCTCTTCCGCCGCGACGAGGAGGGCCTGCGTCAGGCGGAGCTCCGCTACGGCGACGGAATGCTCTCGCTTGCCTGCAATATCACCGGAAGCCGCGAGACCGCCGAGGAGATAGTGAACGACGCGCTCCTCAAAGTCTGGAATTCGATCCCTCCCGAGTATCCGCTGAGCCTGCACGCCTACGTCATGCGGATCGTGAGAAATCTCGCGATAAGCAGAGTCAGGTCCGAGTCGGCCAAAAAGCGTCCCGACGTCGTATGCGAGCTTGACGAGGTTCTTCCCGCGCCCGGAGCGCCGGAAGATGATCCGGCGGAAGAATACTCGCTCGGGAAAGCGGTAAACGCCTTCCTGAGCAGCATCGACAAAAGATCACGCAGGGTATTCGTTCTGCGTTATTTCAACGAAGAAGAGATATCCGGGATCTCTCAGAGAATGAACATGACCGAAGACGCCGTAAAATCTGTTCTGAAGAGGACGCGAAAAAAGCTTAAAAAGCATCTTGAAAAAGAGGGGTGGCAGCTGTGAAAAAGAAGACGGACGCGACCGGAGGCGGAGAGCGTCTCCGCTCGGCGATGAGCATGCTTGACGACAGTTGGATAGACGAGGCGGAAGGCGGCGAAACCGCACAGCCGCGCAAAAAAAGCGGGAGGGGCTTCCGCATCGCGGCGATCGCCGCGGCGGCCGTCCTGCTTCTTGCCGCGGTACCGCTGGGTATTTTCATATATTTGTCAAGGAGCGGTCCGGATCCCGAACTGCCGGAATACGACGTGTCCCGCGGTCTTTCGGTCCTTCCCGAAGCTCTCCGCGGCGTGACGGTCACCGCCGACGGGGCAAAAGGCAGGATCATCCCGACCGATACCGCGTTTATCGTAAAGACCTCGGGCGAAATATCTCCGGAAGAGCTTGCCGCAAATCTGTCGATCACGCCGCAGACCGATTTTTCCGTGACCAGACTCGCTTCATGCGAATTCAGGATCGCTCCGGCGACTGGAAAGCTCAACGAAGGCGCGATATACCGCGTTGCCTTCGGCGATCCCGAAAATCCGGCGATCTCCTACGCCTTTCAGACCGATTCGCAGCTGATGATACGCTCCTTCTTCCCCGCCGCTTATTCCGACGGCGTTCCGGTCGATACGGCTATAGTGGTATCATTTTCCGAAGCGCTTGACGACAGCGCCTGCAAACAGATTTCGCTTGTTCCGTCAGTAAAAGGCAAGACGGAGCTCATATCCGGCGGGACCGCTGTGGTGTTTCTGCCCGACAAGGAACTTGAGCCGGACACACAGTACGAGATCCGCGTCGGCGACGGCATAAAAAGCGTCAGCGGAAGAAAACTCTCCCAGGTTTCGGGCGCGACCTTCAGGACGGCTGCCACAAAGGAACTCGCCGGCAGCTTCCTGTTCGATCCCGTCGCGCAGAACTGGAAGACCTTTTCTCCCGGAGACGACGCCTCGATCGAGATAAGCTTTCAGAAGGGGATCAGCGTTATTCCCGCCAAGGCGGACGCCGAGATCTTCAGATTCAAATCTACCGAAGACGCATACCGCGCCGCCATCGCCCTCGAATCGATCTGCGGCGAAACGACCCTTCCCGATTCCTTCGGAAAAGACGAGACGGTAAAGATCTGCGAAATATCGGCCGAAGAGGAGGACAGCGGGAACTCTTCGGACCGGAACGGCAGTATCACACTCGATCTCGGAAATTCCCTTGAAGAAGGCGTTTATTTCGGTAAAGCGCGGGTGGAAATATTTGTTTCGGGCACAAGATATGAAAGAAATATCTGCTTCTTCTTCCAGGTGACGGGTATCCGCGCTGCGCTCGTTTCCAACGGCGGATACTGCAGCCTCGCCGTCAATGACACGT
>ONVJ01000171.1 GCA_900321265.1 uncultured Eubacteriales bacterium | reverse complement strand
TAGACGTTGAATGACTGTCCGCCGAAGTCGGCGTCGGGAAATTCGATGCCGGTCGTCTCGTCGGCGACGGTGGTGATATCCGATCCCGATCCGGCCTCCGCGGTCGTGAGGTCGCCGGCGGTCGTGTCGGCCTGACCTCCGGTGTCTCCGCAGGACGCGAGCAGCGCAAGCGCGAGCAGAAGGCAGAGCGCAGCACAAAGATTCTTCAGTGATTTCATGAGATCGTCCTCCTGTTATGTCAGCCCGGGACTGTACTTTTGCCGGGCGGTCGTAAATTTTCCGGAAATCTTCCGGGTAGTGCCGCAATTCTCCCGCCGTCAGCGGCTTTCGGGGATCCTCCAGTCCCAGATGCGTTCCGGCCGCGGGAAGGGGGTGCGGAAATACCTGTCTGAGAGAGGCTCGCCGTTCCTGAAATGGCAGATGACTTCTGCAAGCATCCCGACGTCATCCGGCATATGCCTGTGCTCTCCCCTTCTGAAATACCAGAGCAGCCTGTCTTCGCATCCCAGCCATCTGAAGACCTCGGCGGCAGCGGTAGTTGTCTGCCATGTGCCTATCGGGTTGGTCCAGATGTCGGAAGCCGCCTCCCCGACGAGCAGCACTCTCGGGGCGACCATCGCCTTGAGGAAATGGGCGTCGAAGGGCAGCTCCTGCTCGCGGAGGGCGTATTTCTCCATCTCCGGACCGAGCCAGAAGCCGAAGTTCTTCCAGAGGTCGGCAAGTCTTTCAGACCTGAACTCGGTCCCGTTCTCCTTTATCGCGGTCATATGGATGCGGTAGCAGGAGCAGGAGCCGGCGTTCGTCTCGTTGGGGTTGACGATCTTCGCCCGCTCGTCGAGGACTCCGGCGAGCATCGCCGTCTTCGCGCCTCTCGAATGGCCGGTGAAGGCCAGCCAGGAGAGGTCGTAATCGCCGATGATCTCGAGGGCGTCGACGCACCTTGAATATCCCCACGCCCAGGCGCCGAGCGCGCCGAAGGTGTATTCGGGATAAACGTCGTAGAGAGTTCCTTTTCGTCTGCCCTCGTGCTGGATGTCGTGTGCGAGCTCGGTCCGGTTGAAGAAGGCGAAAGCTATCCCGCGCTTTCTCAGGGCGTCGAGATAATCGACGTTGAAGGCGTAGAGCCAGCAGAGGTCTCCGTCGACGACGATCGGCGGATTCTTCACCTTCTCGGGCTGAATTATTGACATTACAAAGCTGACCTGCTTCTGTTTCGTCCCGGCGGTTATCTTGTAGCTTCTGGCTCCCGAGGATGAATATGTCTTATCGACCGAGAAGACCTCCGGCTTCGGCGGCTGCGTTCCGTACTGGAGCTCGACTGCGGTCCTGAAGATCTCCTTTCTCCTTTCGGGCCATTCGCCGGGCGACGTCAGTCTCTTTCCCGAGTCGGACAGAAAGGGATCGGGGAGCTTCCCGAGGACCTCATAGGAAGTCACCTTGATCAGATCTTCGCGGATATCGAACAATCCTTCTGCAGCAGGCGTCATGATCAAATAACGGATAATCGGCAGTCCCCGTCCGGGGAGCGCGATCATCTTTTCCTTTCAAAGAATATCCCGCAGCGCGGCACGGGTCCGGCCGGGCTTGTCCCGCCCGCGCCGCCCCGGAGCGTCCCGGCTATACAGGCGCATTTCGTCTGCGACTTTTACCATAATTATACACTTTTTTATGAAAAAGTCAATGATTTCGGAAGGTTTGATGTTTTCCTTCCCGATTTCTGCCGAAGCTGAGGCCCCGGCGCACTCCGAAGACCGGCCTGCCTGAAAAAAACCGCTTGTTTAACTGCAACGCAACCGTCACTCCGGGAAGCCGTTACACTCTCTCATCTTTTCCGTATCACGCTTCCGGAGCCGGACGGGATGCCGGAATAAGGCGAAAATAAACCTGTCACCCCGAAATGAATTGACAACAGGCCTTTCAAATGATATAATATTAAAAGAATAATTGTTTTTGGCATTGCCGCCCCGCGCGGCGCGCAAAAAAGCTGAAAAAGGAGACCGTTTTACAAAGATGCTGAAAAAGAAGATCTCGCCGTCGATGATGTGCGCCGACTGGATGAATCTCGGACGCGTCATCGAAACGCTGAAGGAATGCGGGACTGAATACCTGCACATCGACATAATGGACGGAGTCTTCGTCCGGAACTATACGCTCGGGACCGACTATATCAAAGCCCTTCACCGGGCGACCGACATCCCCCTCGACATCCACCTCATGATCACCGAGCCCTCTGACAGGATCGGCTGGTTCGAGATAAGACAGGGCGACTATGTATCTGTCCACGTCGAGGCCGACCGCCACATTCAGCGGACGCTTGCCGCAATAAGGGCCGCAGGCGGACGGCCGATGGCGGCTCTCAATCCCGGTACCCCTCTCTGCTTCCTCGAGGAGATCCTCCCCGACATCGACGCCGTGCTGATCATGACGGTCAATCCCGGATTCGCCGGACAGAAGCTGGTGCCCGGCACGCTTGACAAGATCGCGAGACTTCGCCGGATGCTCGACGAAGCCGGACGCCCGGATATCGAGATCGAGGTCGACGGCAACGTGAGCTTTGAGAACGCCGTTAAGATGTCGGACGCCGGGGCGAACATCTTCGTCTGCGGCTCATCGAGCGTATTCTCAAAAGGCGGGGATATATCCGGGAACATCAAGAAGCTGAGAGAATCGCTCACGGCGGTCTGACAGCACCCCTTCACAACATATAAGGACGGTTATTACCGATGGCCAGACTACAGGAATACAAATGCCCTTGCTGCGGAGGCAGCATTGCCTTCAACAGCGGACTGCAGAAGCTCAAGTGCGACTACTGCGACACAGAGTTCGAGGTCGAGCAGCTCGAGGCATACGACCAGGCGCTCTCCGCCACCACCCCCGCCGACCAGTTCGACTGGCAGACCCAGTCCGCCGAGTGGTACGGCAGCGGCGAGGAGGGCATGCGGCTCTACGTATGCAACTCATGCGGCGGCGAGATCGTCGGCGACGAGAATATGGCGGCGACCGCCTGCCCCTTCTGCGGAAACCCCGTCGTGATCATGGGGCAGTACGCGGGAGATCTCAAGCCCGACTACGTCATCCCCTTCAAGCTCGACAAGGCAGCCGCGATAAAGGCGATGGAAAACCATCTCTCGGGAAAGCGGCTGCTCCCCGCGCCCTTCAAGGACAAGTCACACCTCGAATCGATCACCGGCGTCTATGTTCCCTTCTGGCTCTTCGACGCGACGGTGACCGCCGACATAAACTACAAGGCGGAGAAGCTTAACTCCTGGTCGGACTCGAGCTACAGATACACTCAGACCCAGCACTTCAACGTCTCCCGCAGCGGAACTCTGAATTTCGAGAAGGTGCCGGTAGACGGCTCGAAAAAGGTCGACGACAAACTGATGGAATCGCTCGAACCATACGACTACTCCCAGCTTACAGATTTCCGCACCGCCTATCTCGCCGGCTATCTCGCCGACAGATACGACGTCGACGACACCTCTGCCTTCGAGCGGGCAAACGAGAGGATCAAGAAATCGACCGAGGACGCCTTCAGGGCGACGGTCGAGGGCTTCTCATCGGTCACCGTCGCCGACAGTACCGTCAGGGCGACGCAGGGCTCGCGCAAATACGCGCTGCTCCCGGTATGGTTCCTCAACACGATGTGGGAGGGACAGAACTACAATTTCGCGATGAACGGCCAGACCGGGAAATTCGTCGGTGACCTGCCGCTCGACAAAAAGGCTCTCAGGCGCTGGCGCTGGCTGCTCACGCTCGGCATCGCGGCCGCCGTCTTCCTCGTCTCGGTCCTGTTCTGGAAGATCTCTCACTGACCTTCCCCGGCAGAGCTGAAACGAAACAAGAAGAAAAACGGGCAACAGGAAAGGGACTTTCGAATGAAAACGAAATCCGGAAAGCATACAAATCTATTTAAACGCCTCTGTCTCTCCGCGGCGGTCGCGCTCCTCTGCGCGCTCTTTACGCTTGCGGCCGCGGCGACCGACGGCTCCTCTTCGGCATCGGGGAAGACCTACGTCCACGACCTCGCCGGCCTGCTCTCAGACAGCGAGCGCGCCTCCCTCGAGGCAAAGCTGAAGGATGTCTCCTCTCGGACGGGCATCGACGTCGGACTTCTCACCGACGACGATTACACGAGCGACTACGCTGCTCAGGACAGGGCCGACCTCTTCGCGGAGCAGAATTTCTCTGAGGACAACGTGCTCCTCTTCATCGATCTTTCCCCCGACCGCACCGACAGATACTGGCATATCTCGACGTCGGGCCTCGGGATAACAGTTCTCACCGACAGCGGGATCGATGAGATCTTCGACGAACTGGAGGCGAAGTCATACGGAGGCTACACATCGCAGATCTCGGCATTCGCCTCCAAGGTCTCTGAGTTCACCGACTACTACCGTGAGAACGGAGAGCCCTACGAACCGGGAGTGGACCGCGCGCTTCATCCCGTCAGAAAAGGGATTTTCTCCGCCGTCATCGGGTTCTTCTCCTCGCTGATCGCGACGGTAAACATGAAATCCAAGCTGAAATCGGTCAGTTCTGCGGTAAACGCCGAGCGCTACAAGGCTGTGAATTCTCTGAACGTCAGC
This sequence comes from uncultured Eubacteriales bacterium, assembly GCA_900321265.1. GTDB lineage: Bacteria > Bacillota > Clostridia > Oscillospirales > CAG-272 > CAG-390. The sequence goes on along the minus strand of ONVJ01000171.1, from coordinate 16,736 downwards.
GGAGCGAACGAGCTCTTCCTCTACTCTAACGTCACAAGAGCGCCGATCGTCGTCTCGACATCAACGGGAAGATCGGGAGGAGGCTCGTCGACGCACCACTCATCCTCCGGTCACACTCACGGAGGCGGCGGAAGGCATTTCTGATCGCCTCCCCCGAAGAATCGAGGTCAAATAAATCATGCTTAAACTCTGTTTTTCGACTCTCGGATGCCCCGAGCTCGGACTCGACGGCATCATCGCCCTCGCACAGAAGACCGGAACCTCTCTTCTTGAATTCAGAGGTATCTCGGGCGAGGTTAAAAACGACAGGATCGCCGATTTCACCGCCGAAAGGCTCGCGGCGACAAAAGAAAAGCTCGACGCCGCATCCCTGAAGACGCAGGTGATCGGGACCTCCTGCTCATTCCACGACAGGACTCCGGGAAAGCTTGACGCGTCGATAGAGGAAGGCATCCTCTCCGCGAGGATCGCCGCTGCCCTCGGCGCGAAATACATCAGGGTGTTCGGGAACAAGATGGTCGACGAAAACTCCCCGAAGGACGTGGCCGACGGGATTGCCGCCCTCTGCTCCTCGATCCCCGAAGATGTGACCGTCCTGCTTGAGGACCACGGCGACTTCAACAGCGAGCCGACACTCGGAAAGGTCTGCGACTTCCTCGCCGGAAGAAACAATTTCGGCCTTGTCTGGGACATCTGGCATTCCGACGTATCCTACGGCGACAGATGGCCGGAATTCTACGAACTCTTCAAACCGCTGATCCGTCACATCCACATGAAGGACGCGAAGGAGGGCTACAAGCTCTGCCTCCCCGGCGAGGGGACCTTCCCGATCGTCCCGATACTCAAAGCGCTCGACGCCGACCGCTTCGGCGGAGCCGTCTCGCTCGAATGGGAGCGCAAATGGCATCCCGAGCTCGAGCCTCTCGATCTGGCGATGGAGGCTTTCAAAAAGCTTGCCGCGCCCTTTACCGAGTGAATCCCGATACAAAGATCCGCGGGCCCTTTTCGGGTCCGCGGATCTTTGTATTGATACTGATCAGACCTCGATGATGCCTTCTGTCTTCGGTCTGCCGTCGGAGGATATCCGAAAGATCGCGAAGCCGAACAGGGCGGTACAGCTGATCTTTCTTATCTGATCCCTTGTCCTGGTCGGTGAGAGCGAAAGCTTTCTGACGGCGGTACCGTCGGGCGTCGAAACGCCGATCCATACCGTCCCCACCGGCTTTTCGGGAGTTCCCCCTCCCGGTCCGGCGATGCCGGTCGCCGACAGTCCAACAGAAGCTCCGAGCCTTTCCCTGGCACCAATCGCCATGGCTGCGGCCGTCTCGGCGGAGACCGCGCCGAACTTTTCTATGGTTTCGGAAGGAACTCCGAGCAGGTCTGTCTTCGCCCCGTTCGCGTAGGTGACGCAGCCCCCGAGGAAGACGTCGGAACAGCCGGCCAGAGACGTGATCCTTTCAGAGAGCATTCCTCCGGTGCAGGATTCGGCGGTCGCGAGCGTCATTCCCTTCTCTCTCAGCCTGGCTATCAGCTCCGCCTCGGGAGAGCGGGCGTCGATGCCGTAGACGTATTCGCGGATCCCGGTCCCGAGGATCCTCCCGACCGCTGCGTCAGCCGCAGCAGCAGCCTTTTCGGCGTCCGCGGCTTTCGCTGCGACCCTGACTCTGACCTCACCGTCGCCGCAGTATGGGGCGACGGTCGGATTGTCCGACTCCATCATGCCGGCTATGATATCGCCGACCTCCGACTCTCCTATCCCGATAAGACAGATGTTCCTTGATACTATCGTTCCGCCCGATCTCTCCATAAGATAGGGCTCGACCTTTTCAAGAAAGAGCGGCTCGAGCTCGGAAGGCGGACCGGGGAGCAGGACGGCGGTCTTTTTTCGGCCGTCGATCTCTTCCTCGATGATGATCCCGGGAGCCGTGCCGTAGTCGTTGTCGAGGACGACCGAGCCTTCGGGGACATAGGCCTGCTTCTCATTGGAATGAGGAGCGCGTCTGTGCGAGCGGCAGAAGTAATCGCCGATCCTCGCGGCGGTCCTTTCGTCTCTCACGAGCTTTTTCCCGAACCATTCGGCCACCGTCTCCTTGGTGAGATCGTCGGCGGTGGGGCCGAGTCCTCCGCTGAAGATGAGGGTGTCTGTCCTCGAATATGCGGCGCCGATCATCTCCTTCAGCCGCCCGGGGTTGTCACCGACGACGTACTGCCTGAAGACTCCTATCCCGAGGGCCGCGAGACGGCGCGAAATGAAGGCTGCGTCGGTATTGACGATCTCACCGAGCAGAAGCTCGGTGCCGACGCAGATGATCCCGGCGTCGCGAATCACATTTCCTTTTACTGAATTGTCATTTGCCATTGCTGTATTTCTCCTGAACTCGTCGCAGCGAAAAATGGGATCAGAGCGTCGCTGCCATTACCGCCTTTATCGTGTGCATCCTGTTCTCCGCCTCGTCGAAGACGACCGAGTGCGGCCCCTCGAAGACCTCGTCGGTGACCTCCATGCAGCCGATCCCGAAGCGCTTCGCGATGTCGGCGCCGATCTCGGTGCGGGTATCGTGGAAGGATGGCAGGCAGTGCATGAAGATGCTGTCCTTTCCTGCGAGTTCCATCAGTTCGGCAGTCACTCTGTAGGGAGACAGCGCGGCGATCCTTTCCGCCCAGACCTCGTCGGGCTCGCCCATCGACACCCAGACGTCGGTGTAGACGACGTCTGCGCCGCGGGCGGCCTCCTTCGGATCGGTTGTGAGCGTCACCGTCGATCCCGACTCCGCCGCGAAGGAGCGGCAGAGCGACACGAGCTCACCTGACGGCTGATATTCGGGAGGCGCGCAGAGAGTTATGTCGATGCCCGTCTTCGAGCATCCCACCATGAGCGAATTGCCGGTGTTGTAGCGCGCGTCGCCGAAATAGGCGAGCTTTATCCCCTTCAGCCGCCCGAACTTCTCTTTGATCGTCAGAAGATCGGCAAGCATCTGGGTCGGATGGAATTCGTTCGTAAGTCCGTTCCAGACCGGAACGCCCGACAGCTCCGCCAGGGTCTCGACCGTCTTCTGGGCGTATCCCCGGTATTCTATTCCGTCGAACATCCGCCCGAGCACCCTCGCGGTGTCGGCGATGCTCTCCTTCTTACCTATCTGCGATCCCTTGGGATCGAGATAGACCGGATGGATACCGAGATCGTTAGCGGCGACCTCGAAGGCGCATCTCGTACGGGTGGAGGTCTTCTCGAAGATCAGCGCGATATTCTTCCCCTCGCAGTATCTGTGCGAGATACACGCCTTTTTTTTGCGTTTCAGATCGGCTGAGAGATCGATAAGCGCCTCGATCTCAGCCGGAGTGAAATCGATCAGCGTCAGGAAGCTCCTGCCCTTTAAAAAATCAGTCTTCATTTCTTTCTTCCCTTCTTCACAGGACCTTCGCGAGGAAGGAGCGCAGACGCTCCGACTTCGGATTCCCGAAGACCTCGGCGGGGGTCCCGTCCTCGGCTATGACGCCCTCGTCAAGGAAGACGGCGCGGGTCGCGACCTCTCTCGCAAATCCCATTTCGTGTGTGACGACCGCCATCGTCATTCCCTTCTCCGCCAGGCGCTGCATGACGTCGAGCACCTCGCCGACCATCTCCGGGTCGAGCGCGGAGGTCGGCTCGTCGAAGAGCATGACCTCGGGATTCATGGCGAGCGCCCTCACTATCGCGATCCTCTGCTTTTGACCGCCCGAAAGCTGGCTCGGATAGGCGTCGGCCTTCTCCTCGAGTCCGATCCGGCGCAAAAGGCTCATCGCGTTCTCCTTCGCCTCCTCGGGAGTCTGGAGCTTGAGCTCGACCGGGGCGAAGGTGATGTTCTTCAGCACGTTGAAGTGGGGAAAGAGGTTGAAATGCTGAAAGACCATGCCGATGCGCTGCCTCGCGGTGTCGATCGACTGGCTGTTGTCGGCGGCGAATCTCTTCATCGCCGCGGCATATTCCTTTCCCTCTCTGCCGCCCTTTTCCTTCAGGAGGTCTCCCGCCTTTATCGCGGCGACCGCGTCGTCTTCAGACGCGTATTTTCCCGATTCCATGATCCGCGCGAAGGTCGCGGATGCCTTTATTATCTCGGGATGCAGATATGGATCGGGCGGGGTCAGGAGCTTCCCGTCGAACCAGATCTCGCCCCATGTCGGCGTCTCGAGCATGTTGAGACAGCGGAGGAAGGTGCTCTTGCCTCCGCCCGACGGCCCTACAATGACCACCTGCTCGCCCTTCGCGATATCGCAGTTGATCCCGCAAAGGACATTTTTCTGTCCGTCAAAACTCTTCCAGAGGCCTCTGACGCTTATGACCGGAGTTTTCTTCTCAGCTTCTGTCACTTTTCGCGAGCCTCCTTTCGAGCTTTTTGACGAAATAGTTGAGGACGAGGACCATCGCCAGGTACATTATCGCTATCGAAATGTACGGGAAGTATACGTTTGCGGTCCTGGAGATCGTACGCTCAGCAGCCTTTGTAATGTCGAGCACTCCGAGATATCCTATGATCGAGGTCTCCTTCAGCAGCGATATGAACTCGTTGCCTATGGCGGGGAGGACGTTCTTTACCGCCTGCGGGATAACGATCTTCCACATCGTGACCGACGACGAAAGCCCCAGCGATCTTCCCGCCTCGGTCTGCCCCGGATCGACGGCGTTGATCCCCGCCCTGATGATCTCTGACACGTATGCGCCGGAGTTGATCCCGAAGGCGGCGATACCCACGAGGACGGGATGCGTCGACCATCTGAAGATGATGTTGTATGTGATCAGCAGCTGGACGACGACCGGAGTTCCCCTTATCACCGTGGTATAGAGCTCCGCAAGCGAGTTTAGCAGCTTCAGTCTGTCCGGCCGCTGTTTGTGGACCGTCTTGACAACGGCTATCAGCGCGCCGATCACGATTCCGACCAGCGTAGCGCAGAGCGCGGTGAGCAGGGTGTTCCCAAGTCCCTTCAGGAACAACTGATATCTGTCCTCTGTTATGAAGGTGGATATGAATCCGTCCTTCAGATATGTGAAAATCTTCTCAAAAAAAGCCATTGTCTCCTCCGGAAACAGCCGCCGGCAGCCCTTCGGAGGGCAGAACGGCGGGTTTCTCAGGATTTCTTTTTAAACTGCCTCGGGGGCAGCCCCCGGTTTCCGCCGGGCGGAAAGCAGGCTGCCCCTTCGAGATATGTTTTTTTCCGGCGTCACCGCCGGCGGTATAACCGGCTCAGCCTTCTCCGGCCTTGGCGTTGAATTCCTCGGTCCAGGTGTTGATCGTGCCGTCATCAAGAAGCCTTTTGACGACCTTGTTGATGACTTCGAGAAGCTCGGCGTTGCCCTTGGCGACGCAGTAGCCGTATTCCTCGACCTCGGCGGCGTCGGATCCGTCGGCCTTGACGAGCTTAGCGGTCTGGAGAGATCCGTTCGATCCCGCGACGATGATCTGGGCGGTCAGCTTGTCGGTGACGACGGCGTCGATCTTGCCGATCGCTGCAGCAGCGAGCGCCGGGGTGGTGTAACCTGTAGAAGTCGCGCCGGCCATGATTCCGTCCTTGATCAGTCCGTCGATCATAAAGTCGGAGGTGGTTCCCTGCTGGACGCCGATCTGCTTGCCGGCGAGGGCCTCAACGGTCGGGATCTCGCCGTCAGCCTTGACGATCACGTACTGTTCGGTGGAAGAATAGGGCACCGAGAAATCGACGCTGCCCTTTCTCTCTTCGTTTATCGTGATGCCGGCGGCACCGATGTCGGCCTTGCCCGACTGGACGGCGCCGATGATGGTGTCGAAGTTGACGTCCTTGACCGTCAGCTTGACGCCAATCTCCTTTGCGACCTCGGCCATGACCGAGATGTCGACGCCGACGAGCTCGTTGTTGTAGACGAATTCATAGGGAGCGAATCCGCCTTCGGTGTAGACGATGAGTTCCCCGGCGGCCTTGATCTTGTCGAGCGTCCTGTATGATGCGCAGGAGCTGAGCATAGCGGCTGACGAGAGAACGAGCATGACCGCCGCAAGAAGGGCGGCGACTGTTTTGACTGTCTTTTTCATTGCTTTTTCCTTCTTTTTTTATAAAATTATATTATCGTTATTTTTTCGGTCTCGGCTCTGACCGATCTTATCTGTTCGGCAACGGCGTCGGGAGAGGTCCCGCCGAAGCTTTTCCGCCTTGCCAGGCAGGCATCGAGATCGACCGCCTCATAGACGTCCTCCCGGATCAGATCGCAGACCGATCTGTATCTGTCAAGGGGCAGAGTCTCGAGTGTCTTTCCCTCGGCTGCGCAGATCGCGACGACCGAGCCTGCGATCCTGTAGGCGTCCCTGAAGGGGATGCCCTTTGCGGTGAGATAGTCGGCGAGGTCGGTGGCGTTTATAAAGCCCTCTCCGGCGGCCTTCCGCATGTTTTCCGCTTTTACCGTCAGAGTTTTTACCATCGGTATCATGACGCCGAGGCAGGCAGACACTGTGTCGCAGGCGTCAAATACGCTTTCCTTGTCCTCCTGCATGTCCTTGTTGTATGCCAGAGGAAGTCCTTTAAGCACTGTCAGAAGCCCGATCAGATCGCCGTAGACCCTCCCGGTCTTGCCTCTGATCAGTTCGGCCATGTCGGGGTTCTTCTTCTGCGGCATGATCGAGGATCCCGTCGTATAATCGTCAGACAGCTCGATGAACCTGAATTCCCATGAGCTCCAGAGGACGATCTCCTCAGAGAGCCTCGAGAGGTGCGTCATTATCAGAGAAAGATCGAAAAGCGCCTCGGCGGCGAAGTCTCTGTCGGATACGCCGTCGATGCTGTTGATCGAGACGGACGAAAAGCCGAGCAGTCCGGCTTCTGCGACCCTGTCGGTCGGATAACCCGTCCCGGCCAGCGCGCAGCTGCCGATCGGAGAGACGTCGGCGCGCTTTTCGCAGTCGGCCAGTCTCCCTGCGTCCCTGAGAAACATCGAGGCGTAAGCCAGCAGATGATGCGCGAAGCTCACCGGCTGGGCCCTCTGAAGATGTGTGTAACCCGGCATGATGGTGCCGGTGTTCTCCTCCGCCCTGTCGGTCAGAGCCTCGATCAGTTTCTTCAGAAGTCCGCCGATCCGCGCGGTCTCGTCCTTCAGCCAGAGCCTGAGATCGAGCGCGACCTGATCGTTCCTCGATCTCGCGGTGTGGAGCTTCTTGCCGGCGTCTCCGATCCTCGACGTGAGCTCCTCCTCGATGAACATGTGTATGTCTTCGGCGTTCGGATCGAAGGCGAGCCTGCCGGATACGAGGTCGGCGAGGATCTCTCCCAGCCCGAGCGTGATCGCCTCACGGTCGGCCCCGGTAATGATGCCGCAGTCGGCGAGCATCCTAGCGTGGGCTATCGACCCCCGAATATCCTGCGCGTACATCCGGCAGTCGAAGGAGATCGAGGAGTTGAAGCCGTCGGCCAGCGGGTCGGTGACACCGTCGGTGACGCCCTTCCAGAGCTTAGCCATTGCCCTGCCCCTTCGTCTTCTTTTCGAGCATCGCCTGCACCGTCGTGGGCAGTCCCCAGAGATTGATGAATCCCTCAGCCTGCTTCTGGTCGTATTCCGACTCTCCGAAGGTGACGAGCTCCTCGGAATAGAGCGAATATGGCGACGTCATACCGGCGGGAATTATGTTCCCCTTGTAGAGTTTCAGCTTCACGCTGCCGGTGACATGCTCGTTAGATTTGTTCGCGAAGGCGATGAGCGCCTCTGTCAGAGGGGTGTACCACTTCCCGTTGTAGATCTGGTCGGCGAAATCGACAGACAGCTTCTTCTTCAGATGCAGCGTGTCCTTGTCGACGGTAATCATCTCAAGCTGCTCGTGCGCAAAATAGAGTATCGTGCCGCCCGGCGTCTCGTATACGCCGCGGTCCTTCATGCCGACCAGCCTGTTCTCGACGATGTCGATGATCCCTATGCCGTTGGCGCCGCCGAGCTCGTTTAGCTTTTCGATTATCTTCGACGCCTTCATCCTCACGCCGTCGACGGCGACCGGAGCGCCGGCCTCGAAGTCAAGCGTCACGTATGTCGGGGTGTCGGGGGCCTTGTAGGGAGAAACCCCCATCTCAAGGAAGCCGGGCTTGTCGAGATCCGGCTCGTTCGCGGGATCCTCGAGATCGAGGCCCTCGTGGCTGAGGTGCCAGAGGTTCTTGTCCTTCGAGTAGTTGGTCTCCCTCGATATCTTCAGCGGCACGTTGTGCGCCTCGGCGTAATCGATCTCTTCGTCGCGGGACTTTATCGACCACTCCCTCCAGGGGGCGATGATCTTCATCCCGGGGGCGAAGCGCTTGATGGCGAGCTCGAAGCGGACCTGGTCGTTGCCCTTTCCGGTCGCACCGTGGCAGACGGCGTCTGCTCCCTCGGCAAGGGCGATCTCGGCGAGCTTCTTTCCGATCACCGGCCTCGCGAAGGCGGTGCCCAGGAGATAGGTCTCGTATTTAGCGTCCATCTTGAGGGAGGGGATTATCACGTCGTCGACCATCTCATCGACAAGGTCGGCGATTATGAGCTTTGAGGCTCCGGTCTTCAGCGCCTTTTCCTCGAGGCCGTCAAGCTCGTCTGCCTGACCGACGTTGCCGGATACGGCGATGATCTCGGGATCGTCATAGTTCTCCTTGAGCCAGGGAATTATGACCGAGGTGTCAAGTCCGCCCGAGTAGGCGAGCACGATCTTCTTTATTCCTTTTTTTGAGTCTTTCGTTTTCTTTTCCATTGCAGACATGGCTTCCTTTTTTGATAATAAGTCTTCCTTGTGCGGCCTCACATTGACCCACAGGTCAGGCGAAAGAAAACCGCATTAAAAATAATATGAAAGGTATTATATCACTTTGAACCGGATTTGTCAACAGTATAGTGAATTTTTTTCGTGTTTTTTGCCTTTTATTCCCGGTTTTACAGAATAGATCATGAATATTCGCGCAAATATTCATGAAATGCAGATAATAAACGAGGGCCGCACGGGGCTTTGAACCCGGACGCGGCCCAATCTACCTGCGCAGCTAAACTTTTTTCATGCCGCGCCATTTAATTTTGGCTGCGCCAAAATTAGGGGTTCAAGCCATCAAGCATCTCGATAAATCAAAGCAGCGGCGGCTGTGCCGTCGCTGCTTTGATTTATGGGGTGAGTAGTGGGGCTTGAACCCATGACCTCCAGGGCCACAACCTGGCGCTCTAGCCAACTGAGCTATACCCACCGTATGGCGCGCATTAAGGGACTCGAACCCCCGGCCTACTGCTTAGAAGGCAGTTGCTCTATCCGGCTGAGCTAAATGCGCACGGAAAGTCTGAGAAACCGTTCATTTATTACGCGGCGAGCCCTGACGGGCCCGCCGCCTTTATGGAGCGGGTGATGGGAATCGAACCCACGCGGCCAGCTTGGAAGGCTGGAATTCTACCATTGAACTACACCCGCAATATGAGCGCCTCTCAAAACCGCAAGCAATATAATACCACAAAACAGAAGCGCTGTCAACAATTTTTTTTATATTTTTAGTTCCGGGGCAAAAAAAGTAAGATTTCAATCCTAATACCCTTTGAGCGTCCTGATTTTTTCTCGGATGAGTAAAGCAGCAATTATTTTAACTTATTATGTCTTGAAATTTAATAAAATTTAAACTTATTGTTGACTTTTTGACCAAAATGCCGTATAATTGTCTTGGCCATTGGCCCCGGGGGAACACCCAAACGGTATGCGGTTGAGGTTGGAAAATCGCTTTGCGATTTTTCCAACCCTCGACGTTTTTCTCGGCACGGGACCGCGCCGTTTTTGCCCTGAAATGCTCTTGAAAATGATGTTTTTCAGGCAAAAAACGAAAAAGTCGGCAACTGTCACGGTTTCCCGGCCGTGACAGTTGCGGGGCTGATAAAAAAGTAAGACTTTTTATCAGCCCCTGAAAAAAGTTTTCCTCCTTCCGTTTTCACGAAAGGAGGTGATGCCTGTGACATTGTTTTCGATGCCTTCAGGCATCCGGTTGCGCATATGAACAGCATCGAGCTGTACACATTCGCGATGGTCATCATCGCGGTGATAACGCTTGTTGTGACCATTAAGCGTAAATGAAAAAACTAACCGCCTGAAAACTCCAAACTCCGGCGGTTAGTTTTAACCACGTGGAAGGAGGTGACCGTCGCCGGTGTTCCCTTTGGTTATTATTATACTACATTAGCTCCCGGAAGTCAATAGATTTCCGGGCATTTTATCTGTCGCCGCGGATTTTCCGTCGAATAATCCCGAAAAAGAGCTCCCGTTTTTCGTTTGATTACTCTTATCGAAATACTGCCGGCAATCGTAGCGTTGTGAGCATCGGTGAAAAAGTACACTATTTCGCCGGAATGAGCCCGAATTGATCTTTGCAACCTTGACCGACGACCTCGCGGAAGTGTTGATATGACGACTGCTTTTTCCACACTCTTGCTTTTTCAAAAACCGTGGTTGACACAGGCGGCGCCGGCGGTGTATAATATGTGTGTCAAACGCGGGACCACGATCATCTTCGAAAGGAAGCGACAGATAAATGATATTGGAAACAGCTCTTGATAACAAGCCTCAGGATATCCATACCCGGGTATCCTCGCCCGATCTTTCCCCCCTGCTCCGCGCTTATGCCGGAAGGATGCCCTTCAGGGGTGATTTCCACTGCCACGGCGCGACGGGAGGGACCTCAGACGGAAAGACGACGCTCGCAGACTGGCGAGCAGCCGCCGTGCCGCTCGGACTTGATTTCGTCGGGATCCTCGACCACCGCCAGGTGCGCCATCTCTACCTTGAGGATTACGACAAGGATTTCTTCCTCTGCGGCACCGAGCCGGCGATCACATTCTGCGACATGAACATCCCGGGACCGTCGATCCACTATCTCATGTTCTTCCGCAAGCCTGAGGATCTGTCGGTCCTCCTTGACAGATATCCCGACGTATACGGCTTCACCGGCTGTGAGTTCGGCACAGAGGGGCACTTCGAGTACCGCTCGACGCCCCGCGAGCGCTTCATGGAAATTATCAGGGACATTTACGACATGGGCGGCTTCGTCGCGCACCCGCATCCCGTCGACGTCATGAAATCCGACGATCCCCTCGACTACTTCTTCGGCGACGGCGTCGGACTTGAAGTCATCTACCGCGAAAACAAGCGGATCACCGACGGCGACTACGATCTCTGGACAAAGCTGCTGGCGATGGGAAAAAAGCCGGTGATGACGTCGACCGACGACACCCACCGGGCTCCGGAGGGGATCTCTATAAACACAGTATATCTGACCGAAAAAACCAACGACGCTCTCATCGACGCCCTTCGCTGCGGCGACGTCAACGGAGGCAAATGCGGGATCAGGCTCTGCATCGGCGGCACGGTCCAGGGCGGCACCTGTGCCCCTGAGGATATCGGAAAGCCTCTTCTCTTCTCTGCCGGCGACCTGCACAGGTCTGTCCCTGCCGGGCACGAGTACCGCCTCGACATACTTACCGACCGCGGAGTCGCATATTCCGAGACCGGCTCCTTCCCTTTCTCGGGTGCGATCCTGACCAGACCCGGAAGGCTTTTCTACCGCGTTGAGATTTACGATCTCACCGACGACCGCATCTTCGCTCTGTCGAATCCGGTATACTGCGTATGATGTTATATACCATATGAAAATCCGCGGCTCTTTTCGGGCCGCGGATTTTCATATGAGCTTCGATATCACCATCGCGATACCGGATGCGACCATCAGTCCGCCGGTGATCCGCTTCGAAACGCCCGGCTTCAGAAGATTTGCGAGCGGAGCCGCGACCACCGCCCCCACGAGAGTCGCGGCGGCTGCGACGGCAAGCAGTTTCAGATCAGGCAGTCCGCGCATCGCGAAATGGCTTCCGGCGCCGATCAGCGCAGTGAGTGTCATTATGAAGACGCTGGTGCCGACCGATTTTTTGAAATCGAACCTCAATATTATGTTGAGCAGGAAGAGCAGCATCATCCCTCCCCCGGTGCCCTGAAAGCCGCAGACGAAGCCTATGTAGGCTCCTCCCGCGATCATCAACGCAGCGTCGGGAAGACGGGGCAGGATCCGCCTCGGCTTTCCGTCGCTCTTTGAGGGAAAGAAAAGAAGCTTAATTCCCAGCGCAAGTGACGCGAGCACCAGCCACCATCCCATGAAGTCCTCCCCGGCGCGAGCGCCGGTAAAGAAATGCGAAGCGACGGTGCCGATAACGGCAAAGGCGATCACGGTTAGACAGAGCGGGAGCGCGCGCTTCAGATCGGTGTTGCGGAACTTCCGGTATGTCGCGGCGGAGGCCGCCGACGCCAGTACGTCAGACGCGAGGGCTATCCCGATGGCTGAAAAGGAATCGACGCCGAGAAATGCTGTCAGCATCGGAGCGATGAAGGCCGCCGCCGAAAGGCCGGCAAATCCTGTACCGACCCCGGCAAGCAGTCCGGCGATCGCCGGAACTATTATTTCTTCCATCTGGCTTCCTTCTCCCTCTGCTGTTCGGCGACCGCCTTTTTACCCAGCGGATAGACGAAGAGAAGGAGGACGAAGATAGCGAGGTAGAGCAGCGCGGGAACGAGGACCGACCATGTGTACATCTCGGTCAGGGTGGAATCGGTTATGTTCGAGGTCTTGAGCACGTTGCCCTCGTATCCGATCTTGAAGAGCGCGAGGTTTACGAAGACCGCGGCTACGCAGTGTCCGAGCTTTCTCATGAAGGAGAAGAATGAATATGCGTAGGGTTCCTCGACGCCTGACTTCAGAGCCGCGTGATCGATGGCGTCGGAAGCGATCGACCATGTCAGCAGATAGATGAAGGTAGTTCCTATTCCGGATATGAGCAGCACGGCAATATAGAGCCATACGCTCTTTGTGTGAAGCAGGTAGAGTATCAGGTTGCCGAGACCGGCGGCGAGCACGCCCCAGGCGCAGATCTCGCGGCGTCCGAACCGGTTGCCGAGCTTAGTCGCGAAGAACATCATCGCCGCCACCGGAAGATACTGGAAGACGGTAGGCAGAAGCGTCAGTCCCGGCGCGTTGAAATAATACTGGAAGAGATAGGTCGAGTAGCTCATCGAGAACTGCTGCGACGCCAGATAGAGCATTGCGACGATGGCGGCGGTTACAAAGGCTCTGTCGCAGAGCAGGGCCTTCATGCTTTTGAAGAAAACGCCCTTTTTGTCCTTCTTCCCCGGTTCGACTATCCTCTCCTTCGTTCCTCTGTAAAGGACGACGTAGCAAAGGAGGGATATGACGGCAATGGCGGCGACGCCTCCGATTATTATCGGATAGCTCATCCGTTTGACCCCGTTTTCGTCGGTAGTATAACAAAAACTGATGAGGAGAAGCGCAGGTATCGCGCCGAATACGCCTCCGACCGATCTCGCAACCGAGAGCGAGGCCCTCTCGCCGCTGTCGAGCGTCACCGCCTGGGCCAGCGACCCGTAGGGAACGTTGAGGCAGGTATAGACCATGCCGAAAATGATGTATGTGACACAGGCGTAGGCAAAATACCCGGCGGTCGACAGCCCGGGGATCTTTATGAACATGACCACCGTCGACGCTGCGAGCGGCAGCGCGAACCATTTGAACCACCTGCGGTAACGGCCGGTCCGGTCGGGCTCGAGACGCGCGATCACGTGCCCGCAGAGAGTATCGTTCGCGGCGTCCCAGAACCGCGCGAGGACAAAGAGCAGCATGATGCTTATCACACCGATCTGAAGAATGTCTGTGTAGTATTTCTGAAGGACCGACTGCACGAGACCGAAGGTCACTCCGCTGGCGACCTCTCCCATTCCGTAACAGAATTTTTCTCTTCCGCTGATTCCCGAGAGTTCCCTGCTTTCCATTTTAATCACATCTCCCTCGTCCTGTCGTTCGTGTCTCCCTTTTCAAGGTGCCAAAGGCGCCCGCATTTCCAGGCCTTGAAGCCGTCTCCGGTGATGCCCCAGTAGACCTTTTTATGGGTGAAGAAGAGTATGTTGCCGTAGAGGATCGACAGCGCCGTTATCTCCCGGAAGGGGAAAATAAATCCGCCGGCCTCGATCCGGTCCCTGAAGACCGTCGCCTCTCCCCTGCATACGTCCTCGTTCTCGTATCCGTCGAGCATTCTGTATAGAAGGACGTTCTCCTCTTTCGCGACGAGGCCGTCGCCGGGCAGGGACGCGACGCGTCTGTCGAACTCCGCTTCGGTGAACTTCATCCAGTCGCGGACATTGTCGTACACCGCGCCGTCTCCCTCTAGGAAACCGTAGTCGTTGTATACTCCACCCCTGCCGCAGGCGGAGCAGACGAAGCTGTCCCCCGAGGTCTCAAGGCTGTCCCAGGCTCCGCATGACGGACAGATGAAGAGCAGCAGTTCCATCCCCTTCGCCCTGTCGGTCCCGGTATATGTCCGCATCTCGGTCCGCTGAGTCTCGACTGCGTCCTCGAAGGTGTCGCGGTTGATGAGTTCGGTGATCTCGGCGGCACTCATCTCGGCAAGCTGACCGGATGAATAGACTCCGGCGACTCCGCCGTCTACCCTGCCTTTCCGGTGGTGGCCTCTCGCCCACCTCGGATATGTGAAATATCCGCCCCTGATCCTGTAGGTCACAAGAGCGCATCCCGCCTTTTTGACGAGCGTCCCCAGGGCCTCGGACGAGGGTATCGTCACCCCGTGGAAGGATCGCTTCCCTTCCGGAAACATGCAGACGTTAACTCCGGCTCTGAGGCGCTTCATGATCTCGATCGATGCCCTGACCGCAGTTCCGCCCTTCGGGACAGGTATCGGATCGGCGAGGGTGCGGAGCAGTCGGCCGTAGCCCTTGCGGAGCAGATGCTCTCCGCAGACGAAGCACATCGGCTGCCGGCTGGCGAGGCCGCAGAAGAACATGTCCTCCTCCGTCGTGTGGTTCGAGACCATGAGATAGGGTTCGCTCATCTTCGGAACGAGATCTGTCGAGAAGCCGTATTTCTTCCTGACATAAGGCTTTATGAAAAGCCTGACGGCCCGGTATACAGCCCGGTAAAGACGGCCGCCCCGGAGCCAGGCCGACACTTTCGCAGAATTCATCAGAGTCTCTCTTTCCTTCCGCTTTCCCGCAGCTCAGTCTCGAATGCTTCGGGATTCTTCAGGTCGTAGTCCTGGTGCTCCTCCCCTGCGGGCCAGAAGGCTCCGAAAGGCTCGACCGATATAAACGTCTTCCTGCCCGATGCGGCCTCGAGCGCGGCTATCTTCGCCTCGGCAGTCATCTTCTCCTCGTCGTCGGAGTAATATACGGCAAGGGTATACGAGAAACCCCGGTCGATGAACTGCCCTCCGCCGTCAAATGGATCGACGCTCTCGAGGAAGATATCGACCAGGCGTCCGTAGGGCACTGCAACGGGATCGTAATCTACCCGGACCGTCTCCCTGTGGCCTGTCAGCTGCGATTTGACCTCTTTGTAGGTCGGATCTGCCTCGGTGCCGCCCGAAAAGCCGCAGGTGACCTTTTTAGCGCCCGCTGCCCTGAAGACAGGCGTGACACACCAGAAACAGCCGCCTGCAAAATACGCGCTCGCCATCTTCCGGCCTCAGACCGCTCCGTCGGCGATCAGGATACGGAAGATGTTCGCGGCGTAGTGGGCAAATCCGAGATCGTTCGGGTGGACGCTGTCCGCCATATAAAGATCCTTGTGAGGATAGAGCGAATAACCGTCAATGACAGATATCCCTGCCTCCTCCGCGGCTCCGGAGACGATCCTCCGGCAGTCATCAAAACTGCCGAGCGCGCGGGGCTTCTCCCCGTCTGTCCGCCATGTCGGCGTGATCGCGTAGATCCGGGCGTCTTTGTAGATCGAAGCGACTCTCGCGAATGTCGCCGACGCCGTCTCGCGAAGCCGGTCGGCGGTCCTCCCCGATGCAAAGTCGTTAGTTCCGAATTCGACAAACACGGTGTCGGGACGGTAGCCGAAATCTGTAACCGTCTCGGGTATGAACACGCCACCGCCGACTCCCTGGTTGATGCTTTCGGCATCCGCCCAGAGCGAGAGTAGCCATGCGAAAGACTGGCTGTCGTAGGCCGCGTTCCATCCCTGAGTGATCGAATCGCCGAGGAACAGAAATCTCCTCCTGAAACTGACCGGTCGTACCGAGGCGCCGTCGGCGACCGAGACGCTGGCGATCCGCCCGGCCTCGCCGTGGCTGGGAAAAACAAGGGTCACGCGGTGTTCTCCGCCCTCGCCGATCTTCGATTCGAATGACGGGTCCCCGGGAGCCGGGTAGTATCTCTCCGACAGCAGTCCGTCGACAAGGACCTCGAACTTGCGTCCTCCGGCAGTCACGACACGAAGGAATGGCGAGTCGGTAATGAAATCGAGCCTGACACCCGTCGTCGCCCGGACCCGCTCTTCAAGACGAGCGGCGTATGCGACCCACGCGTCGGTCTGCTCCGCGGTCGTCTTCGAGAAGCAGAGGCAGCCATGCTCCTCCCATATCTCCGCGGCTCCGACCGTCAGCCCGCGGATCGTTTCTTTAGAAAGTTCCATTTTTCACCCGTAAAAATAAATTTCACTTTAAGTATATCACTGCGATCTTTTCATTTCAAGTTTTTTCGTTGTTTCAATCCAAATGATCGTTTCTCACTTTTCTCCGCAATGAGAAATATGAGAATAACATTAACAGATTGTGTCTTGTTTTTTAACTATTCTTGAATAAATATATTGACTTTTCTGATGAAATGCGATATAATTGTCTCGGCCATTGGCCCCGGGGGAACACCCAAACGGTATGCGGTTATCTCCTTCCTCTATAGGAAGGGGTG
>ONVJ01000068.1 GCA_900321265.1 uncultured Eubacteriales bacterium | reverse complement strand
CGCCCCCGCTCCGCCGCGGTCTATTACCTACCTTTCAGGTCGGTATTACATTATACCACCTTCCGCGCGGGTTGTCAACGGTTTTTTAAAAATACTCAGCCGCCGCAGCTCTTTTTGAGAGCGAACGGCGGCCGCGGTTTAAATAATGAATGATCCTGTATTCTTCACCCCACCGGGAAGAGGCTTCCCCCGATGAACTCGCGGAGCAGGCTGTTCCGCGGGACGTCCTCGCAGGAGAGGCCGAGGAAGTAGTCGAGGAGCTTCAAAAGTCTCGTTGCCTCGGTGCAGGCGGGGGAGGTCCGGTCGATCGCGAAGAGCAACGGCTCGGCGAAGGTCTTGAGGACCGCCAGGTCGTAGAGAGTCGCCGAGTTGAAGGTCGCGTCGGCGGTGTCGCGGAAGGGGAAGATGTTCTTTTCCTCCCCGTGCATCACGCTCGCCCAGCGGTTGATCGTCTCGGATGCCGAAAAGCCCCTCGTCCTGTTGTCTCTGACCAGCCTGCGAATCTCGCGCAGATCGGTCGTCGAGATCCGGTTGTGCTCGTCGATGTTCAGGGCGGTCAGCGCGCTGATGTAGATCCTGAACTTCTGGTCGGCGGGGATCATGAAGGACAGCCTGTCGTTGAGACAGTGGATGCCCTCGATGACGAGCACGTCCTCCTTCCCCATCTTCAGGGTGTTTCCGTTATATTCGGGCATGCCGGTCCTGAAGTTGAAGGACCTGAGACCGACCTCGCCCCCCGCCAGGAGCGTCGTCATCTGCTCGTTGAAGGCACCGATGTCGATCGCCTCAAGGCACTCGAAATCATATTCCCCGTTCTCGTCAAGCGGTGTCTCCTCGCGGCTGACGTAATAGTTGTCGCAGGCGATCGGGTGCGCCCTGAGTCCGACGTTCGCCAGCTGGACCGACAGACGGTGCGAGAAGGAGGTCTTGCCCGACGACGACGGTCCGGCGATCATCACGATCTTTCGGCCCTCCTCCCTGATCTGCCGCGCGATCTCGCCGAGCTTGTGCTCGTGATAGGCCTCGGAGGCAAGTATGATCCCCGTCCCGTCCCCGCGAGCGATTGCGTCGTTGAGCGCAGCGACGGTGGGAACTCCGATGTTCTCGCCCCATTCGGTCGACTCCCGGCGGCTCCTGAACATCGCTTCGGATATCTCGCCGCTTCCGGGGGCGTTCGGCGTCCTGCGGTTGGGAAGGATAAGGAGGACTCCTCCCGTCAGTTTTCGCAGGCCGAAGATCTTTATGTAACCCGCCGAAGGAGGCATGCATCCGTAGTAATAGTCATAATAGTTTCCCAGCCGGTTTACGTTCGTATAGGAGGTGCGTCTGTAGTGAAGCAGCCTGACCTTGTCGCTCATGCCGTGGCGGCGGAAAAGCTCGATGGCCTCCTCGGTGGGCATGGAGAGCCTGCGGAACTTTTCGTTGCCGTCGGCGTATTTCCTCATCGTCGCGAGAACCTCGTCCAGCTTTTCGTCTGTCAGCGGGGCGTCCGAGATCTTACCGTCGTCGTCTCTGATACCGACGCTGAAGAAGATGCCGTCTCCCAGCCCGTATTCGAGCTTGAGCTTGACGATCCTCTTTCCGAAGACGTGCGTCATGGCGCGGAGGAACATCATTTCTGCTCCGCGTTCGTATGTCTTGTGCCCCTCCCTGTCGGAGAGCGGAATGAAGGACAGGACCGCGGTCTTGCCTCCGCGGAACTCTTCGGGATTTATCTCGCGGCCGAGCTCAACCGGACGGTTGTCGACTCTCGCGAGCATTATTTCGGAATCGTAGTCGCAGCGGTATTTCAGGGCAAGCTCCTGATAGAGGGTGCCGTCGGCGACCTCGACCGTTGTGTTTCTGTAAGAAAAAACCATATCTTTACTCCGTGTAGGTTATAGCAGAGAGAAGGTCATCCCTTTGCCGGAGGCAGTTCGATGACGACATCCGACCTCGGGAAGGCGCAGCAGGGATGGATATAGCCGAAATCCCGGTCGGCCTCCCTGCGGAAATCCGTCCTTGCCGGGATATAGCATTCGCCGCTGACCAGCCGGCTGTGGCAAAGCCCGCACTCGCCGCTCCTGCAGCCCGACGCAACAGCTGCTCCCGCCCTCTCGAGGGCGGCGAGCAGCGGCTCGCCGGCGCCGCAGAAGGTGTCAAAGCGCTTTCCGCCCACGAAGGCGGCGACGGCGTATTCCTCCTTTTCGGAGGGGGTTGCGTCGGGCTCGAGTGCGGGGTCGGTTATCTGTCCGAAGACTTCTCTGCGGATAAATTTCCGCCTCAGACCGAGTTCGGGAAGAAAGCCTTCGATATGCCGGTACATCGCCTGCGGGCCGCAGACGAAGAGCGAGTAGTTCCCGTCTTCGGGCGCGGCGGACTTTATGTCGCCGGCAGTCACGAAACCGTATCCGAAACCATCCTTCTTCTCGTCCGAGAGAATGAATCTCACGTCTACCGCGGGGTTTCCCGACGCCTTCTTCAGCTCGTCGCGAAAGAGGATGTCGGCTTCGGTCCTCGCGCAAACGACAAGGCTCAGCCTGAAGTCCGCGCTCCCTTCGACTATCGATCTGATCATCGACCTGAAGGGGGTTATTCCCACTCCTCCGGCGACCGCGACCACGTGAGGAGCGTCGCGGAGCTTCTCATAGGTGAATTCTCCCTCGGGACCCGAGATATCGGCAGCCGCCCCGGGGACCCACGTCGAGGCGATGTGCGACGACATCCTGCCCCCGGTGTCCCTGACAGCGATCTGGTAGTACCCGGAAGCCTCTCCGGGCGACGAGGCGATCGAGTAGGGTCTCGTGCAGATGATCCCGCCGATCTCCTCCCTCACCGTCACATACTGTCCCGCGCCGAAGGGCGCGAGTCTCCCGGTGCCTCTTTCCCGGTCGGGAACGAGCGTATAGAGCTTCACTCCGGGCCCCGCTTCACGCACGTCGGATATCCTCACGTGCTGGACCTCGGGGTGCAGGACTGCGGCAAGTGCGTTCGGCCGGTAGGACATCGCCGGTCTTACGGCGGTGTCGGGCGCAGATTCGATCCGCTTCAGTCTCTCGGGGATTATCTTCAGGAATCTCGCGAGGCTGAGCTTCACCTTCCCGACCTTCTCCCTGATAACACCCGTTTTCTTCTTCCTGTCAGTTTCCACGGTCTGCCTCCTTCAGATCGGCGGCAGCCTTCTCCGCGGCGGCGATGCCGGATTCGTATGAAACGCCGAAGCCGTCTCCGGTGGCGCTGTGCCCGCCGCAGAAGGCGAGTCCGGGGATGTTCAGCTCGCTGCCCCGGCTGAGCGATCTCGCCATTACTCCGTCCCATCCCGACAGCTCGTAGCCGTATGCGGTGCCGTTGGGCACTCCGAAATATCTGGCGAAGGTCGCCGGCGTCGCGACCGAGATCTCCTCGATCGAGTCCTTTATCCTTATCCCGGTCACCTTTTCATAGTCGTCGATGTATTTTCCGGCGATCTCCGACTTGAATGCACGGTAGTTTTCGGGGGTCACGTTCTTCATCATCCTGTCAGAGAAGACGGGAATCGAGAAGAAGAGCGAGCAGGTCCCGGGGGGAGTCGCGCCGGGGACCGCGGCGTTGAGACAGTTCACGACATAGAGGCCTATCTCGTTCTCCGCTCTGTACTGGAGACGCGACGCCGCCTTGTGCGAGATAAAGAGCGAATAGTTCCGTATCCCCAGCTCCCCGGCGGTGCGGTCGAGTCCGAGATATATGCAGACAAACGATAGCCCGAGCTTCCTCGCGTTCGCGAGCTTGAGCTCGCGCTTCGGGATCCTGTCGGCGCCCGACATCTCGAACACGCTGTTCGGGATGACGTTGGAAATGACGAACTTCGCGCGGTATTCGTCGCCTCCGGCCGTAACTCCGGCGACTCTGCCGTCGTCGCCGAAGATGAATTCGGTGACCGGAGTGTTGTATCTGATCTCGCCGCCGTTCCTCAGCACCCTGTCGGCAAGCGCGAGCGACATTCCGTATGATTTCTTCAGCGGGATCCCCGCCCCGCCGTTTATATAGCCGCGGAGCATCTCGAAGTAGTGGAAGGCGTTGAGCTCGTCCGACGGAACTCCGAGATAGGCCCAGTATGTCTCGAGTATCAGCCTCTCGCGGAGGCGGAAGCCGAGCGACTTCAGAACGTCGTCGAGCGAATGCGAAGCCGAGATCAGAAATCCCCCGTACTTCATCATCATTTTCAGCTTGTTGGGCTTCCCGCGCTTCATGTCGTTGTAGATGAGCGCCTCATCTGTCTTTTTAAACAGCGCCTCAAGCCTGTCCAGACTCTTTTCGGCGCCGGGACACGCGGCAGCGAAGCCTGCCTTGAACTCCTCCCAGCCGGCGGAGAGAGCAACGTCGTATCCGTCCGGACCGGTAACGATCGTCCTGAAAAGTTCCTTTTCGTTGACCAGACCGACCTCGGCGCCAAGCCCGGCAAAGAGCTCCCTTACCCGTCCCGGGTCCTCGGGTGTGCCGACGTCGCAGAGCTCGTGAAGGGAGCATTCGAACTCGAATCTCCCGCGGACGAAGCTGGTCGCGACGCCTCCGGGAAGATTGTGCTTCTCAAGAAGCAGTGTCCTGTAACCCTCGCCGGAGATCTTCGCGGCGGCGGTCAGCCCTCCGTTCCCCGCCCCGACGACGATCACGTCATAATCGTAGCGCATCTGTTTCCTCTGAATAAAGCGGTGTCATAACGCGCGGGGCGGAGCGATCCGGCAAGCGGCATACGAAACCGCCCTGCCAGGATAGTCGCGGCGCCCCGCGCGTTTCTTTCTGACGTCAGCGCGGATCAGTAATTCTCGGCGCTGATCTCGAAATAAGACTGCGGATGTGCGCAGGTCGGGCAGATATCGGGGGCCTTTTCGCCGACGACGATATGCCCGCAGTTGCGGCACTCCCATACCTTTACCTCGCTCTTCGCGAATACGGCGGCGGTCTCGACGTTTTTGAGGAGGGCGCGGTATCTCTCCTCATGGTGCTTCTCAATAGCGGCGACGAGGCGGAATTTCTTCGCCAGGTCGGCAAAGCCCTCCTCCTCGGCGGTCTTCGCGAAGCCCTCGTACATGTCGGTCCACTCGAAGTTCTCGCCGTCTGCGGCTGCCGCGAGGTTCTCCGCGGTGTCGCCGATGCCGTTGAGCTCCTTGAACCAGATCTTGGCGTGCTCCTTCTCGTTTTCGGCGGTCTTCAGAAAGAGATCGGCGATCTGTTCGTAGCCTTCCTTCTTTGCCTTCGAGGCAAAATAGGTGTATTTGTTCCTGGCCTGGGACTCGCCGGCGAAGGCGGCCTCAAGGTTCTTCTCGGTCTGTGTTCCGGAATAGGGGTTTTTCATCTGTTTTCTCCTTTATGCTGTTTTTTCATTCGATTTTCATCCGATACCGCCGCTGACCGTCCGCGTCAGCCGGGTGCCTGAATAATATATTATATCATATTTTTTCAAATAATTCTATAATCATTTTTCGCCTTTT
>ONVJ01000008.1 GCA_900321265.1 uncultured Eubacteriales bacterium | reverse complement strand
TCGGGCGAGGATCCCGAATCGCTCCGTCCCGCGTACGACTACGCCGAGACCCAGCGGAAGCTGTCCGAGATCGAAAAGAAAGTGCGCACCGTCAGGCACGCGCTCAACCTCTTCAACTCGACGCACACCGTCCCTGGCTTCGACATGACCGTCGATCAGATCCTGGTCTACATTCCGCAGCTGACGTCGAAGATCTCGAAGCTCTCGGATATGAAGTCGAAGCTCCCCAAGATGCGCGTCGACGACCGCTACGGCAAGAGCTCGAACATCATCGACTACACCTACACGAACTACGACATCGCGGCGGCCGAGGCCGATTTTGAGGCGGCCTCCGACGAGCTCGCAAGAGCCCAGCTTGCCCTTGACACCCTGAACACCACCGAGGTGTTCGACATCGACATCTGATTCTTTCTCCGTTCCGGCGGCGGACCCGATGCTTTTTTTCCGGAGGAAAAATGATCTGTGTCCAGCGTCAGCGTTTTCCGTTATTCTCTTTTGTTATTGATTATTGATGAGTGTTCAAAGTACAGTTCAAAGAGTTTTTTTAATTCGCTGACGGCCCGTCTCCGGATAAAAACTTCTCCCGGCCGAAGTTCGGTTTCAGGCCGGGGACCTGAAAACATCAGACAAGTGTTTTAAACCGAGGCAAAAATGATCACATACAAGTGCAAAAACTGCGGCGGGCAGATGGATTTCGGAGGAGCGGGAGGATTTGTATGTCCCTTCTGCGGTTCCAAGGCCTTCATGTCCGACGCTGATTTCAAGGGAAACGAAGCCTTCCGGAAGAAGCTTCTGCAGTATTACAAGGCGGAAGCCCTGAAAAAGGAGAACGACTACAGCGTCGACCGGTTCTGGTCATGCGAAGGCCGGGACGGTTATTCGCTTGATAACGGCGAGACTCTGACGGTCGATTACATGATAAAAACCGAGTGCGATGGTTATGTCTGCTATCTTGCTCAGAGATCGGTCGTATACATATTTGAAAAATCGGCGGAGGCCGGGGCCTTCCTTGACGGGCTCGGAAAGCTCAGTTTTCCCGCGGCGGACGCGAAGCTTCACCGGTCGGTCCCCGAGCTCACCCTGAAGCTTGATCTGAAAGAGGGAAAACAAGCCCTCGTCTTCCGGAGACGTCCGAACTTCTATCCGGCGGAATATTTCGCTCCCTGGACGTCGTCCCAGCTCGCCTGGGTCATTTCGAGAATGGAAAACGTCTGCTGCCTGCTGAAATTCTCGGAGCTCGAGCACGGCGGCATCGAACCCGGCTCGGTCTGGGTCAACCCGCTCTCTCACGAGGGCGCGCTCTTCGGAGACTGGCGCGGCGTCAGACCGCTGAGAGGCAGGGGCGACCTTATCTCACTCCGCAAAACGGCGATAGCGCTCGCGGAGAACACCCGGGAGCCCGCGGAGCTCTATCGGTTTCTGAATTCCGAGCCGGCGTCCGACGCCTTCCTCGATTTTGAAAAATGGGACGCGGTCATTGAAAAAGGCTTCGGCGGCCACAAGTTTGAAAAAAATTATTAAGATATAAAGGAGTTTCATCATGGGATTCGGCAGTTATACGGCAAGCGACTGGGCAAAGCTCAAGAAGAGCAAAAATCTTTCGGCAGGTCAGGACGTAAAAGAGGTCTTCAAGAAGACGAGTTGCGACCCGAAGTACGACCCGAAATTCATCGGGACAAGAGAATGCTTCGATTCTGAAGATCATCCGCATTCGACGCCCATCGTCGTCGGGCTCGACGTGACCGGATCGATGGGATATCTCGCGGTAAAGATCGCCTCAGAGGCCCTGAACGACCTCATAATGAAGCTGTATTCGACCGGGACGGTCGAGGATCCGGCGCTCATGTGCGCGGCGTACGGCGACTACGCGGACGCATCGCCTCTGCAGGTCACACAGTTCGAGTCGGACATCCGCATCGCCGAACAGCTCCTCGAGCTTTATTTTGAAAACGGCGGACACGGTCAGGTCGTTCCGACCTGCCTCTGGGAGTTTCTCTCGAGACACACCAACATCGACGCGATCAACAAGAGAAAGGAAAAAGGCTTCCTCTTCACCATCGGCGACGACGCAAACATCAGAAAAAGCGACGTCGGCGATACCGTCAAGCGTGTCATCGGCGACGATATAGGGAAAGCCACGGTAAACAGTCTTCTCGATGAAGTTCAGAAGAAATTCCACGTTTTTCATATCATGATCGGCTCCGACGGCAATCCGGACATACTCAGCGGCCACAGGATCGTTATCGACAAATCGGATATCGATATCATTCCCGACATCATCATCGGAACGATAAGGATGCAGAAAGGCGAAGATTACGACACCGTCCTCGGCGACTGTGACAAGATCAAAGCTCCTCTGCTCGGAAACGCGCTCAGCCAGCTTTCCCTGACGGGGACCGGCGGAACGCTGAGATTATGAGAAGGGTAGCCGTTATAGGAAAAAACTTCGGAGACGAGGGAAAGGGGATGGCAGTCGATCACCTTTCCCTCTCTTCCCCGCGCCCTCTCGTGGTGCGCCACAACGGCGGCGCGCAGTCGGGGCATACCGTCGAGCGACGGAACCCGGAGAAAATGAGATTCGTTTTCCATGAGCTTTCGTCGGGCTCGATCTCCCGGGCGGACACTCTCTGGGCGTCGGGCTTCTATCCGGATCTGCTGAAGCTCGGCGAGGAGATCGGCGCTTTTCACGATGCGTTCGGTTTCATTCCGAGGATTTACGCCATGGAAGACACCTCGGTGACCGTCCCGGACGACGTGCTGATCAATATGGCCCTTGAGACCTCTCGCGGCGACGAAAGGCACGGCAGCTGCGGCATGGGCATCAACGAGTGCGATCTCAGGACAGGCTCGGGACGCGGCCTGAAGCTCGGCGACCTTCGCGGCATGAGCTCCCGCGA
>ONVJ01000223.1 GCA_900321265.1 uncultured Eubacteriales bacterium | reverse complement strand
TGATCAGGATCGAGATCACCCGCGTGGGAACGACGATGTCGAGGACCTTTGCCGACGAGCGGCTCCTCGCCATCGCGGCGACGATCTTTCTGACGTCGGCGCCGGCGAAAGTCTCGGTGAAGAAAGCCGTCTCCTCCGCCTTGCGCCTGTCGCGCGAGCGGTTGTGGAGGGCCCTGATCCCGGTGGCGATCAGCAGAGAGACCGGAACGAGAGCGATCGCCGACACCCACCATGGAATGAAGGTCGCAAACCCGTAGAAGTCGTTCCATCCCCCGTTCTCCTCGCCGATCACGACCACCATTACAAAATATACGGCGGCGTAGATGATCACGGGTATCAGGGCGAACAGCGAATCCCAGAAGCCCATCCGCTTCTGACTCATGAAAAAGCAGAAGGCGATGACGGCAAGCACCGGGCAGACCCCGTGCAGGAAGAATCTGGAACCCGAGAAGATCAGAAGGAACCCCTTCACCGGCGCGAGGATGAAGAGAGAGACAAGGAAGGTCAGCGCCACGGCGGTGACTCCGGCGTATACCACGTCGACTATCCACCTCGGCAGGTGATAGTTGTGGGTGCGCAGCCCGTCCATGGTATATGGGATCACCATCGCCATCGCGCCTGCCGCGAGGATGTTCGAATTGACGGTGAACATGCAGAAGGTGCGAAGACCCATGTGGTCGAAATTCTCGTCGGCGAGAGTAGTCAGGTTCATCGTCACGCCGATGCAGACGCAGACGACCACCGTCAGCGCGCTGAAGAGCGCGAGCAGACATTCTCTCCGTGTTATCTTCATCACTCTGTCCATGATGCGGGGCTCCTTTATTCTCTCTCTGTCGGGGTGATCCGGATAAAGATCTATCCGGTTGCTGACGGACGGGTCACATCGAGCGGGTTATATATTTTCCGTATGTCCTGAAATAAACGATCAGCGACCACAGGGTAAACAAAATTGTCAGGAAGGAGGAAATGACGGTCAGCGGAGGCCATCTGAGCAGAAAATCGAGCGTCTCCCCCTCCGGGAAGATCAGCCGGTAGATCACAGGCTCGATCAGGACGCTCAGCACGTTGATTATCTGGACCGTCGTCTTGATCTTTCCGAGCATGTTCGCCGCCACGACGGTATGATCCTCCGACGAGACGATGATGAGCCTGAGAGAGGTCACCGCGAATTCGCGGAATATGACGACGATGACGACCCAGAAATACCAGGAGCGGATCGATCCGTAACTGTAGAGGATCGCCGTCATGCTCCCGATGACGAGAAATTTGTCGGCGAGCGGATCGAGGAACTTGCCGAAATCGGTGATAAGGTTGTATTTGCGGGCGATCTTTCCGTCCAGCGCGTCGGTGACCGACGCGACGGCAAAGATCACCGCAGCGATGACGGCGCCGAGGTCCTCGCCGATCACCCCCTCGAGCACTATGAAAAGAACGCAGAAGGGCACGAGCATGAGTCTGAAAAGCGTCAGCCTGTTCGGCAGATTCATCCTCTTTTTTGTCCCTGTATCATTGCTGTCAGGCATTCCGTCCGCCTTTCCCCCTGCCGTCCGCGGTCAGAGCACCGCCTCGCCGCAGAGGTCGTAATCTATGAAACTGTCGATCTTAACGTCGACGAGACTCCCCGGAGCGATCCTTCGGGGTGATTTTACGTATATCTTTCCGTCGATCTCGGGCGCGTCGGCGTAGCTTCTGCCGAAGTGAGCCCCGGATACCGGATCGAAATCCTCGATGAGCACCCGCAGTATGCTGCCGAGCGCCGCGCGGTTCTTCTCTTCGGTTATCTCAAGCTGTTCGCGCATGATGATGTCGGCGCGGTCCTGCTTCGTCTGTTCGTCGAGCTGATCAGGAAGCTCCGCCGCCGGCGTCCCCTCCTCCTGCGAGTAGGTGAAGACCCCGAGACGGTCGAACTTCTCCTCCCTGACGAACCGGCAGAGCTCCCCGAAATCCTCCTCGGTCTCCCCGGGGAATCCGGTGATGAAGGTCGTCCGGATGACCATTCCGGGGATCGTGCGGAGCTTCGCGAGCGCCGCTTTTATGACCTCCGGACCGCCGTGGCGGTTCATGTCCTTCAGTATCTTTCCGCTGATGTGCTGCAGCGGGATATCGATGTATCTCAGTATCCTCGGGTTGTTCCTGATCTCTTCGACGAGAGCGTCGGTGATCTTGTCGGGATAGCAGTAGAGGAGCCTGAAATACACCCTCTCTGTGGCGGCGGTGAGCTCGCGGAGGAGCCTGTCGAGCGAGTATTCCCCGTAGAGATCTATCCCGTACCTCGTGATGTCCTGCGCGATGATATTTATCTCGACGGCGCCCAGCTTCTCAAGCTCGACGGCCTCGGCGACGAGGTCTTCGATCGGTCTTGAGCGGTATTTTCCCCTGATATATGGAATGGCGCAGTATGAGCAGCGGTTGTCGCAGCCCTCGCCGATCTTGAGGTAGGTCCAGAAGGAGGGGGTGGTCAGGACACGCTCTCCTCCGAGGGCGACCGAGTCCCTGTCGTCGAAGGAGGAGTACCTCCTTCTTCCCCTCTCGACCGCCTTCACTGCCTCGACGATATGATGTATCGATCCGACTCCCAGGACGGCGTCGACCTCAGGGAATTCCTTCAGGACCTCGTCGCGGTATCTCTCGGGCAGGCATCCGGTGACGACTATCCCTTTGAGGTTCGCGTTCTCCTTCAGCCAGGCGATGTCGAGTATGTTGTCGATCGCCTCTTTTTTCGCCGATTCGATGAAGGCGCATGTGTTTATAACGATTATGTCGGCCTCGGTCTCCTCGGGGGTGATCTCATACCCCGCCTCGAGCAGCTCGTGGAGCATGACCTCGGTGTCGAGCTGGTTTTTCGCGCAGCCGAGCGATACGAATCCGATCTTCATTCTGCTGTTCCTTCGTTTATTGTTCAGAGCGATACGAAGCCCAGTTTGCGGCGGACCTTCGACAGCGTCTTCCGGGCGTAGTAGGCGGCCTCCTCGGCCCCCTTCTTCATGACCGATTCAAGATACCCGCGGTCGGCGAGCAGCTCTTTGTATCTCTCCTGGACCGGGGCGAGCATGTCGGCGCAGGCCTCCCCGACGGCGGCCTTGAATTCGGCGTATCCCTGTCCGTCGAACTCGCGCTCTATCTCGTCATGCGTTTTGCCGGTGACGCAGGAAAGGATGGTGATCAGGTTGCTGACCCCCGGCTTGTCCTCCGACACGCGGATCTCGCTGTCGGAATCGGTGACGGCGCGTCTGAACTTGCGGATGACGGTGTCTCTGTCGTCGAGTATCCTGACGACGGCGTTCTCGTTGGGATCAGACTTGCTCATCTTCTTATCCGGCTCCTGGAGCGACATTATCTTCGCCCCCGAGGTCGAAATGATAGGCTGAGGAACGGTGAAGGTCCCCGGGTAAAGCTGGTTGAACCTGTCGGCGATGTCCCTCGTCAGCTCGACGTGCTGCTTCTGATCGACTCCGACCGGAACGACGTCGGCCTGGTATAGGAGGATGTCGGCGGCCATAAGGACGGGATAGGTGAAGAGCCCGGCGTTTATGTTGTCGGCGTGCTTCGCGCTCTTGTCCTTGAACTGCGTCATCCGGGAAAGTTCTCCGAACATCGAGAAGCAGTTTAAGATCCAGGCGAGTTCGGCGTGCGCCGGAACGTGGGACTGGACGTAGAGGGTATTCTTTTCGGGATCGAGTCCGCAGGCGATATAGAGCGCGAGCGTCTCGTAGGTGCGCCGGCGGAGCTCGGCCGGGATCTGTCTCACCGTTATGGCGTGCTCATCGACGACGCAGTAAAAGCATTTGTAGTTCTCTGTATAATAGGGGAAGTTCTTGATCGCGCCGAGATAGTTGCCTATCGTCAGGTTCCCGCTCGGCTGAACTCCCGAAAACGATACCTGTCTGTTGTCAAGCATATGCGTATCCTTTCGCGCCCCGGACGGCATGATGCCGGCGGTTTCCGGGGCGTATTGTTGTCAGTTTCTTCCTGTCAGGGGCTCTCAGTCCCCGATCATCTCCCGGGCGACCTCGCCGATGACGCGGCAGCCCTCGGCGATCTGGGCGTCGGTGGCGGTGCTGTAGGACATCCTGACCGAGTTGCAGGGCGCGCCGATGACCGGCGTGAAGGCGGATCCGGGAACGAGGGCGACCTTTCTCTCAAGGCAGCGCTTTACGTAGTCGTTCATATCGACGCTCTCGGGAAGGGTGCACCAGATGAAGAGTCCGCCCTCGGGGCGTGTGAAGGATACCCCGGCCGGCATATTCCTGTCGAGGCAGTCGAGCATGAGGCCGCACTTGCGGCGGTAGACCGCCCTGACGTCGGCGATATGCCCCTCGAAATCCCTCTCTGTCATATACCTGTGGCAGAGTATCTGGAAGAACATGTTGGTGTGGACGTCCTCGACCTGCTTCGCCACGACGATCTTCTGTATGACCTCCTCGGGAGCGGTGAGATAACCGACGCGCATGCCCGACGAGAGTATCTTCGAGAATGAGGAGCAGTATATGACGATGCCCTCGGTGTCGAAGCTCTTGTAGGTCGGGACGTCGGTCCCGGCAAAGCGCAGCTCGCCGTAGGGGTTGTCCTCGATGATCATCACGCCGTAGCGGAGGGCGATCTCATAGACCTTCTTCCGGTTCTCGAGCGTCGAGGTGATGCCCGAGGGATTCTGGAAGGTCGGGATGAGATAGAGCAGTTTCGCCCTCTTCTCACGCTTCAGCAGCTCCTCGAGGGCCGCGGTATCGATCCCGTCCTCTCTCAGCGGAACGCCGAGAGTGACCGCCCCGTTCGATCTGAATGAGTTGAGGGCGCCGATGAAGGAGGGATCCTCGCAGACGACGGAGTCGCCCTCGTTGCAGAAGGCCTTGCAGGCAAGCTCGATGCCCTGGTTGCCGCCGCTGACGATGACGGTCGTATCGGCAAATCCGAGACCGTCCTCCGCGGTCTTTCCGATGCCGAATTTCGCACGCTGGCGGTCGGCGATCGCCCGCCGCAGCGGCATATAACCCTCGGTCGTGCCGTACTGGAGCGCGGTGACGGCCATGTCGGCGTAGATCTCACGGGAGATCTCTGCCATCTCGTCGATCGGGAAGGTCTCGGCGGCGGGATTGCCGGCAGCGAAGGCGATGATCGACGGATCGGTGAGCGATTTGAATATCTCCCTTATCGCCGACGGCTTCAGCGCCGCGAGCTTGTCGGAGAACCTGTATTCCATACCCTCTCCTCTCCCTCGGTCAGCCTATCATCCCGCGCAGCGCGCGCGCGAGCTGGTCGGGGCAGGAGGTCGGCTTGTAGCCGCATCTTATCCCCTCAAGTCTCTTTATCGCCTCTTCGGCGGTCATGCCCTCGACGAGCCTCGCGACCCCCTGTGTGTTGCCGCTGCAGCCGCCGTAGAATTTCACCGATTTTATGATGTTGCCCTTCTCGTCGTCAAGTTCGATCTCGATCGCGCGGGAACATGTCCCGACGGTGTTGTAGATCTGTTTTTTCATCTTTGTTTCTTATCCCTTTCCGGGGACTCTTTATAAGTCCTGTGATTTTCCGCCTCAGATGAGGTCGAGGAGCCTGTAGCTGTCTGACAGGAAGGCGGTCAGCTCTTCGGCGGTCAGCTTCTTCTGCGCCAGTAGCGCGAGCCTGAAGACGAAGGAGGCAAGCTTCTCGGCGCGCACGGGATCGGCGCCCTCGCCATCCCCGGCGAGTTCTGACAGCCTCGCGTATGGCCCGCTCGCCGTGTTGAGGGTGAGCGTCGCGTCGAGGGGCAGTCCGGCGACCTTCTCGCCCGGAGCCGAGTAGAGCTTCATCATATCCTCGAATCTCCTCGACTGCTCGTTTAT
>ONVJ01000178.1 GCA_900321265.1 uncultured Eubacteriales bacterium | reverse complement strand
GGCGTAGCCGACGTCGGTAGTGAGTCTGGTGACGAGGGAAGCCGACGAGAATTTGTCGACGCTCTCAAAAGAGAAGCTCTGGATCTTTGAGAAGAGATCGTTTCTCAGGTTGCGGGAAAAACCCGCCGACGCCCTGGCGCAGGCGATTCCGCCCATCCAGCCGCAGAAGAGGGACACCATCGCCATCCCGGCGAGGATAAGCCCCGTCCTTATCACGTCGGAGAGCTCTTCTCCGGTGCGGATCCCGTTTATCAGCCTGGCCGTTATGAAGGGGATGACGCACTCGATCCCGGCTTCAAAGACCATGCAGAGAAAGGTGATCACCGTCGGGGTCCTGAATTCCCTGACGGATTTTAGTATCCTGCGATACATCTGTTCAAATCCGGCCTTTCACGCTATAGTTATTTAGATTATTATACTATCTTTTCTTCTGCCAGTCAAGAAAAAGATAAAAAAAGGGGATTGTTTAAAAACTCGCGTGACGAGTTTTTAAACAACCCTGCGACGTTTTTCTCGGCACGAGACCGTGCCGTTTTTGCCCCGAAATGCCCGATTAAATGATGTTTATCAGGCAAAAAACGAAAAAGATCGGCACCTGTCACGGTTTCCCGGCCGTGACAGGTGCGGGGCTGTTAAAAACCCAAGGTTTTTGAACAGCCCCTGCTATATTATCAGGTCCCTGCGCGTTGACAGAAGACTGATTAATCAGGCAGTGAAAATGAAAACGAAGGCGTGTATCCTTCCCCGTCTTCAACAAGAATGAATTCAAGATTGCCGGGGAACTCTGGGTGACAGCTGTTATCCGGAACCCCGTCCGCATATCTGCAGGTCACCAAAAAAACATAATAATGCTTAATCAATTTTACAACAGAGGCATAAATCGGCTCTCCCTGTGAATCGTATTCCAGCGGCGGATTAAGAACAGGCTCCTGATACGTAACCGTCTGCAGAAGAAAAATGTTTTCACCTCGTGTTATCCATTCACTGTGATATATATAATACTTGTCCGGAATTTCAACAGCAAACGGATTGACAAAATTCTGCATAAGAACCGTATTATCCCCTCCGTTGTATACTACAGCGACACTGCTTTCGCAATAAGCATCTATTTCACGGAACGGCACTGCAGATTTGGCATACTGCAGGAAAAACACGGTGGCGCCGACACTCGACCCGCTGTACCGAATCCCGCCCATATAAATTCTGCAGATATTGCCGAATGATCTGATCACATCCCCCGCGGTCCCGACAGATACGCCGCTCTCCGACTGAAGCCATCCGGTCTTTTCCGAACACATGGTGTAAAGAGTATTCGTGGGTTTGGAAATAAAGTCGCCGATCCTTATCGTTTCATTCATCATTGTGACCTTATAGGTCAGGTATTCCGACACGAGATAGCCTAACACTATCTCCTCGATCGCGGAGGCAGACTCTTCCCCGAGACACAGAAAACGTCTGTCGGTCACGCCGCTGCCGCTCTCCTCAGTCATGAATTCCAGCACGCGGGCATCCGCGTAGTAGATGAAAACCGATCGATCATAAAATGCCGTATTGTGAAGAGTCAGCGTGAAGGTCTCCCGGACGTTTTCGACCGTCCCTGCGATCTCAAGAGCCTTTTCCTGCCTCGCCTCTATCTCCCGTATCAGTTTTTCCCCTTTTATCTCGCCTCTTTCTTCGATTATCCTGCTTTTCGCCTCCTCGCCCCAGTCGCCGAGGAGAGTGTATGACTCTTTTCCGCTCCCGGTCTCTCTGAACCAGAAATCAGAAAACAGAGATATCTCCTCATCCGGAAAGGGATATTCGGTCCCGTCCGCCCGCAGTGTCCATTTGACGAGATCCTTTTTGTATCTTTCGATAATCTCAAGGATCTCCGCCTGATCGGTCTCTGAAAAAAAGGCATATGTCCCCCCGGTCCCGTTTTTTTTACCGCCGATCCATCTGCTGTACTGCATCAGGCCGTGAGAACTGTCGTAATCAAAGAACTCCTCGCTTACGCCCGCCTCCTCCGGAACGGCGCTGAGCCTGACGTCGGGCATATTGTCGAAGCAGCCCTCCTCATGCCCGTATCTGTTCCAGATCTCAAGGAGCTTATCGCTGTCTTCCTTCGTTATATCCCCAAGATAGCTTCCTATACATTTTTGATCGCCCAGCCGCACTTCGTTGAGCCTTATCTGCCATCTGTCACTGTGCTGCTCCCCCGACCGGCGCCGGATGACCGAATTCACGATGAAGACCGAGAATCCGGCGGCGACAAGCAAAAGCAGGGTGACTGACGCGGCGACGATGTAGCGGAGCCGGGCGGGCTTCGATCCTGCCGGCCCCGGCGCTTTGCAGGCGGGAACCTTTTCGGAAATCTCCTCCTCCGCCGCTTCGCGAGACGCCGCGGCGGCCGCGGAGACTTCCTCTCCGGCGCGGACGGCGCCGGACTCCTCGGTGAACCTCTCGTCCACCGAAGCCATTGCGTTCAAAAAATCCTCAGGTCTCATTTGCTTTGTCCCTTTTCTTCTGTCAGAAACCTTCTCAGCTTTTTCCCCGTGCGCGACAGTGTCGTCCGCACCGCGCCGTAGCTCAT
>ONVJ01000028.1 GCA_900321265.1 uncultured Eubacteriales bacterium | reverse complement strand
GCGTTGATCTCGGGAATAAAGCCCGCCAGCTCGTGCAGGTGCGTCGAAAAGAGCGTCCTGCATCCGGCTATCGAGAAGCCCGAGAGTACCTCAGCGGCGATGTATGAAGCCTCGTAGGAGCCTGTGGAGGAGAGCGATTCGTCAAGCAGCACGAGCGAGTGCTCGGTCACCTTTTCAAATATCTCGTTGAGCCTGGCACACTCCTCGCCGAGGCGTCCCTTGTCGATCGTATCGTCGGCGCCGGTGGGGAAGTGGGTGAATATGGCATCGACCGGCGAGATCACGGCGTCGTCGGCGGGGACCGGCATTCCCAGCTGCATCATCGCCTGAGCGATCCCGAGCGCGCAGGTTATGACAGATTTTCCGCCTCTGTTCGGACCGGAGAGCACATATATTCTGGCATTGTCGTCGAAGATCAGATCATTTGATACCGAAGGACCGGTGATCTTGAGGGCCACCTGCGGGTTGTAGAGACCGTGAGCGACAAAGGCGCATTCCTCCATCGGAGCGATCTTCGGGGCGGTGAGAGCGCACCCTTTGGCCTCCAGGGCCTGCATGAGGCGCGTCCCCTTTATCAGAAACTCGATCTCGGGGATCAGATTGAGAAGGAAATCAGTCTTTTCAAGCACATACTGCTGTATTATCTTCTTCCAGGATCTGAGAGAGGATTTGTAGACGTCATTGATGGCGGTGTTGAATGCCCGCGTGAGAGCCGCCTTCTGGGTCTCGGTCTCCTTCTTTCCGAAGGGGACGAGCTGTGCTATGCAGGTGTATTCGTCGTCCTTGAAATTGAGTCTCAGGATCTTCTCGATAACGTCGCCCGATCTGAAGGCTTCAGGGTTGATCGACAGCACGCCGGCTTCTGCGGGCCTCAGCTGCGCGTCGAGGTTTACCCCGACTGTAACGCTCTTGATCTCCCGGACGCGCTTGGTGAGCTCTGAGAGCCGCTCATTGAGCTCGCTGTAGTAGTCTGACTCGGCAAGTTCGCTGATATAGTCGCAGAGAGTGATGAAGGCTCTTCCGCTGAGAGTATCGCGGACCTCGTTCAGACCGTCGTCGAGGGTGTCAACAGATGAGATGTAAAGCTCGATCTCGGTGATCGAGGAGAGATAGTCGTTGGTGTCCCCGCCCTCGTTCTCGAGTCTGCGGAGCTCAAGGATGTCGTTGAGGATCGGAAGCAGACTGTTCAGTGTCTTTATGAGGCCGGGGTTTGAGAGCATGTCGGAAAATGTCTCGGTGCGGTATTTTATGACCTTCGGATCGGTCGTGAAGAACTCGGACAGCGAGCCGTTCTTGAGATTGAATATTTCTGACAGCCCCAGTTCATCTGTCACGAAATCCGAGATATCCGGCCGGTCAAGCGAGGCGTAATGTCTCTCCAGAGAGGCGCTGTCGGGATATATGAGGGAAAAGTTCTTGAGTTCCATAGGGTGACTCCTGTAATATGATATGTCTTTGTGTTCCTGTTTTCAGTCAGGCGGTGAACTGAATGCTTTCTGTTCTGTCCTGTAAACAGAACAGAAAAATAACCGGAGAACGGGATTCAGTCCTCGCCTGCATTTTGGGGATCTTCCGCGGCGGTATCCGGCTTTTCTTCCTCCCCGGAGACTTCAGGCTCTGGCGGCGAATAGTCAGAAAGCGGATTCTTTCTCATTGCCTCCTCGATCTCGGCGCTCGATACGTGTGTGTAGATCTGAGTCGTGTTCAGCTGTTCGTGACCGAGTATCTCCTTCAGCACGCGGACGTCGACGCCGCCCTTCTGATACATCAGCGTCGCGGCGGTATGCCTGAGCTTGTGGACCGACAGATGTCTGTAACCGAGGCCGGCCATATCGAGGTATTTTTCGACCGTCCACTGGACCGCGCGGTTGCTTATCCTTTCGCCGCGCGACGAGAGAAACAGGGCCTTTGAAGGAACGCCGGTATAGTTCTCGGCAAGTCTTACCGGAATGTATTCCTCAAGCGCCGACCGGCAGGCCTCGTTGAGGTAGATGATCCTCTCCTTGTTGCCTTTCCCGACGACTCTTACCGATCTCAGATCACGGTCGATGTCTCCGAGATTGATACCGACGAGCTCAGAAAGACGCATACCGCAGTTCAGAAACAGGGTTATCATCGCAAAGTTTCTGATCCTCGCGCTCTGAGGTCTGACCGAGGCGTCGTTCCTTACGGTGTCAAGCAGCTTCACCGATTCCTCATAGCTTAAGAATTTGGGAAGCGCCTGTTTTTTCTTCGGCGCCTCTATATCAGAGGTAGGATTTTCCTCAATGAGGTTCCGCTTTGCCGTAAGGTATTTGAAGAGAGCCTTGACCGCGGACAGCTTTCGCGCCCGTGCTGCCGGACGGTTTCCGCACTCTCGCTCGCAGAAGAAGAGAAAATCGTATATGTCGGATTTTGTCACCGACGCAAAGAATTCGATCCCGCAGTCTTCGACAGAGATCGAGTCAAACTCCTCTGTGCCGTATTTGATCTTTTTAGTTCGCGCGATAAGGAATCTGCAGAAGGTGCGGATATCGAGCATATACTCGTTTATCGTCCGGGGAGAGCATCCCTGGATGACTGCCTTGTAGTTCGCGAAGTCCCGCAGCAGCTGCGGATAGTCTTCGGGATTGTATTCGGTGCTCATGAATAGCGCTCCGTTATTTCTTATTGCTGATAAAGCCTGTGTTGAAGGGCGGGCGGATCCGCACAAAGCAGCCGCCTTTTCCTCTGTACAAAAACAATTATACATTATTTTTGCGCAAAATTCAACAATTAGTTTGCCGATTTGAAAATTTTGCGGGGAAGAGTCGGTTTTCCTTGAAATATATTGAAAATAATATTATAATATACAAAGAAATATCGAAATTCAAAGGAACAAACGCTCATGAATGAATCATTTGAAAATACAACAAGCAAAAAAGG
This sequence comes from uncultured Eubacteriales bacterium, assembly GCA_900321265.1. Lineage (GTDB taxonomy): Bacteria > Bacillota > Clostridia > Oscillospirales > CAG-272 > CAG-390. The sequence goes on along the minus strand of ONVJ01000028.1, from coordinate 3,888 downwards.
CTTCGGGTCATTCTGGAAGGCCTATTCCTATCCAGCGGTAAAACTTTTCGTTACTCAAATAGTCTTTTCGATATTCGGCCTGACTCTCTCTATCGCTGCCGGCAAGAGCGGAAATCGATTCCTTCAGCTCTTTGTAAGCATATTTGCCGTGGTCTTCTTCCTCGTCATGGTGTATACCGACATTTTCAAGGTCGGTTCGGAGGACGGGGTCAGGATTAAGGGGGGAAGACTGGAATATGACAGTCTGACCGGACTTAAGATCGGCCTGCTTGCCGCCTCCCCCGACCTGCTACTCGCGGCAGTCGGAACTCTCTCGCTCTTTCCCGACGGATCGATCCCTTCAAGGATAGGCGCCGTAGCTCAGATGCTCCATCTCTGGATACAGGGAGCCTATACCGGTATCCTCGCGACCGACGTCGGAGGGACGCCGATGAACGCACTCTTCTGGGCGCATTTCCTTATCATCATCCCGATGGTGCTCGTAGCCTTCGGATCATATATCCTCGGCGCGAAGGACAAGAGACTGACAAGGCTCCTCATACCTGAGAATCCCGAGGAAAAAGAGATCAAAAGGGAAGAAAAGAAAAAGAAAGGCTGAGCGGTACGCCGCTTTCGGTTTATGAGATACGATTCGATCATATATGATTTTGACGGCACGCTGTCGGATACCTATCCCTGCTTCACCGAGGCAGTACTTGAGACCTGCAGGCACTTCGGAGTCGAGTGCAGCTACCGGCGGGCCTACGATCTGCTGAAGATATCGGTCGGTACCGCGATACAGACTATCGGCTTCGGGGATGTCCCGTATGCCGAGGTTAACCGCGTCTTTCACGAGTATCACAATATTCTGGCGGTGACCGACCAGAAGCCCTTCCCGGATGCGGAGCCCCTTCTGCGTGAGGTGGTCGCCCGCGGCGGCCGGAACATCATCTACTCGCATTCGGGGATCATAGTCCCGCAGCTCGTCGCGATCTGGGGCTGGAAGGATCTCTTTGCCGGGATACTCGACGGAAGGACCAAGCTTCCGCGCAAGCCCGCCCCCGACGGGATCAACCTGATATGCGAAAAATACGGCCTCGACAAAGAAAAAACGCTTATGGTCGGCGACCGCGACATCGATATCGACGCGGGAAGGAATGCCGGAGTCGACGGATGCCTCTTCGACCCCGAGCACTACTACGATTCCGCGACCGCAGATTACAGAGTCTACTCGCTCTCTGACATCCTTCCGATAGTCTCCTGACGGTCATGAAGAACACCGTTCTGTGCTATATCTCCCGCGGCGACAGCTATCTGCTCCTCTACCGCAACAAGAAGGAAAACGACGAGAACGAAGGCAAGTGGATCGGTATCGGCGGAAGGATAGAAGAGGGCGAAAGTCCGGAGGACGCTCTCCTTCGCGAGGTGAAGGAGGAGACCGGGCTTCAGCTCAACGGCTACCGCTACCGGGGGCTTGTCACATTCGTCTCGGATCTCTGGCAGACCGAGTATATGCATCTATTTACCTCTGACAGCTTTTCGGGGGATCCTGTCGCCGACTGCGACGAAGGCACGCTCGGATGGGTCGCGAAATCAGATTTTCTCGCGCTCCCTCACTGGGAGGGCGACATGATCTTTCTGTCGCTGATCGGGACCGACAGGCCCTTCTTCTCACTGAAACTCGTCTACAGGGGCGACAAGCTGACCGAAGCCGTCCTCGACGGAAAACAGATCGCCATGCCTTTTGTTCCGGGAGATCAGATACCCTGAGCATGTCCGGGGCAGTTTTGATCTTCCGTCGCCGAAGTTCGAAACCGAAATACAGCCCGAAGGCTTTCCCGATTACGGGAGCCTCCGGGCAGATTTTTCTTTTTGAAAAAAGAGTAATCAGCATGTCATATGGGAAAAAGGGCAGGTTCCGCTCTTGAAAACAAAAGGGGGTGTTGATAAACCCGCAAGGACGAGCGTATCAACACCCCTGAAAAAATATAGAGAATTACATGATGCCCTGCCAGAGCATGGCGTCCGCGACCTTTGTAAAGCCCGCGATGTTGGCTCCGACGACGAGATCGCCCTTTGCGCCGTATTTCTCGGCAGCCTCGGAGGCGTTCTTGAAGATGTTGACCATGATGCCGTGCAGCCTGCTGTCGACCTCCTCGAAGCTCCAGGAGAGTCTCAGCGAGTTCTGGGACATCTCAAGACCGGAGGTGGCGACTCCGCCGGCGTTGGAGGCCTTGGCGGGAGCGAAGAGGATCTTGTTCTCCTTGAAGATCTCGATCGCCTCGGGAGTCGACGGCATGTTGGCGCCCTCGGCTACCGCGAACGCGCCGTTCTTTACCAGCGCCTTTGCGCCGGCGGCGTCGAGCTCGTTCTGAGTCGCGCAGGGAAGCGCGATGTCGCAGGGAACAGTCCAGATGGCGCGGCAGTCGGGAATAAATTTCGCGTCCTTGTGAGTATTGACATACTCTGAGATCCTTGCCGAGCGGTTCTTCTTGATGTTCATGACGAGGTCGATGTCGACGCCGTTTTCATCGACGATATATCCCGAGGAGTCGGACATGGCGATGACCTTGCCGCCGAGCGTAGTGGCCTTCACGGCTGCGAAGGTGGCAACGTTGCCGGATCCCGAAATAACGACCTTGGCGCCCTCGAAGGAGCGTCCGGCGGCCTTCAGCATCTCGTCGGTGAAGTAGCAGAGACCGAAACCGGTGGCTTCGGGCCTTGCGAGCGATCCGCCCGAGGGCAGAGCCTTGCCGGTGAGAACGCCGGTGAACTCATTGGTGATCTTCTTGTACTGGCCGAACATATAGCCGATCTCTCTTGAACCGGTGCCGATGTCGCCGGCGGGAACGTCGGTGTCTGCGCCGATATGGCGGTAGAGCTCGTTCATGAAGGCCTGGCAGAAGCGCATGACCTCACCGTCGGATTTGCCCTTGGGATCGAAGTCGGATCCGCCCTTGCCGCCGCCCATGGGGAGGCCGGTGAGCGAGTTCTTGAATATCTGCTCAAAACCCAGGAACTTGATGATCGATGCGTTGACCGAGGGATGGAGTCTGATTCCGCCCTTGTAGGGACCGATCGCAGAGTTGAACTGGCAGCGGTATCCGCGGTTCACCTGGACCTCGCCTTTGTCGTCGACCCACGCGACTCTGAACTGGACGAACCTTTCGGGCTCGACGATTCTCTCGACTATGCCGGCGTCGACATAATCTGGTCTTGCTTCGATGACTTTCTCGATCGAAGTCAGGACTTCTTTGACCGCCTGGTGGAATTCAGGCTCGCCGGGATTTCTTTTTTCGACTCCGGCGATGATATTCGATACATAATCTGCATCGTATTTTTTCATCATGCGCCTCCTGTGGCATAAAAAATATATGAATAATTATATCACTGCAGAAATTCACTGTCAACATAAAAATTGTGTTTTTTTCATTTTCGGCGCTGTCCTGTGAATTTTTTTCATTCGGAAAATTCAAAATGGTTTGTCCGTTGCCTGCGCGATCCGGATAAAACTCCTTTGCCTGTTGTATCGCAGAGAATTATCCGGTCATCTTTTCGGAGGGCAGAAAAACAATGGGTTAAACGGAAAACTTTGATGCAGAAAATCAGAGTAAGGCTTCTTTTTGGCTGTTTTGCTTGCTTTTTTTCTTCATTTGTGATATACTATTTCCGTTGGCTCGCCGGTGTGGCGGAACTGGCAGACGCGACGGACTCAAAATCCGTTGAATTAACACCTCATGCGGGTTCGATCCCCGCCACCGGCACCAAAGAAGGGGGGTGTTTAAAAACTCGTGCAACGAGTATTTAAACACCCCTGCGACTTTTTTCTCGGCACGAGACCGTGCCGTTTTTGCCCTGAAATGCTCGATATAATGATGTTTTTTCAGGCAAAAAACGAAAAAGATCAGG
>ONVJ01000160.1 GCA_900321265.1 uncultured Eubacteriales bacterium | reverse complement strand
CTCCTGCGGGTGTGTAAAAATATGGTTTTTACACCCGCGTAACCCGAAGCAGTGAGGTGAATGTGAAGATGAAGAAGGCGGGGATCGTCTGCGAATTCAACCCCTTTACACAGGGGCATGAATATCTTATCTCCGAAGCCCGCAGAGCGGGAGCGGAAACCGTCGTCTGCCTGATGTCGGGTCTCTTCGTCCAGCGGGGCGAACCCGCCTTCCTGCCGCCCTCCTTCCGCGCCGCGGCTGCGGTCGGACGCGGCGCCGACGCCGTCTTTCTCCTCCCTCCCCCCTTCTCCTTCGCCGGAGCGGGATACTTCGCGTCTGCGGGAGTGGACATCCTCGCGAGGCTGGGCTGCGACGCGGTAGTCTTCGGTTCCGAGACGGGAGACATCGAATCTCTGAGATCGCTGAGCGTGAACCGTGACGCAGGCAGGGGACATTCCGCCGACGGCATCGCCGAAACCTTCTTCGACGGCGCCGCCGCCGGACCGAACGACATACTGGCGGCCGAATACATAAGAGCCGCGGCAGCATACCCGGGTCTTGAAACTGTCGCCGTGAAACGGATCGGCGGAGGATACTGCGATACCGGATCAAATAACGGATATCCTTCTGCGGCTCAGGTCCGCCGGGAGCTTTCAAAGCTGCTGAAGGCCCGGGCGGGCGAAGCCGGAGACGACCGCGGGGCCGGGCTGCCGCATTCACCCGGTCAGGCAGCTTTCGCCGGTCCTCCGGGAGAAACGACTTTCGCAGAGTTTCCGGAGGGAGAGTCTTCAGCGGAAAAGGTATACGGGATACCGCGCGAGTCCTTCGGACAGATCGCAAAAGCCTGTTCGGAAGGTTTGTGCCCCGCGGACAGCGACAAGGCGGGAGAACTGATCCGGGCAGCCTGGAGGATGGGAGACGCCGACCGCCTTTCGGCCTGCGCCGAATGCGGAGGAGGCCTCGCCGCCCATCTGAAGCGGGCGGCGTTGAGGAGTTCCGATAATGCCTCCTTCGAAGCGTCGGTGTCGACAAAGAAATATACCCGCTCAAGGATCCGGCGCGCCATGCTCTGCGGGGCGCTGGGCATCCCCGCAGCCGCCCTGTCATCCGAACCGGCCTACACGAGACTTCTCGCGGCGAACGCAAGAGGCAGGAGCTTTGCCGGAGAAGCGCAGACGGCGGGAAAGATCGGTGTCGTCACCCGCGTCTCTGACATACCCGACAGCCCCGGGGCGAAGCTGCAGTTCGACTGCGAATGCCGGACGTCGGCATTTTACTCGATGCTTCTCCCCCGCCTTCTGCCCGCGGATTTCTTTATAAAACAGCCTCCCGTCATCACACAATAAATAAATGAAATTGTCTTCTACCGCAAAAAATGACCTCCTGCGGCCTCTTTCGGCCGTATTATCAGTCAATAATCGGCTTTTTTCGGTCAACAAGAAAATATTGTTTGATTTTTTTATAAAACTGTAGTATAATATTACGGTTATTAAAAAAAGAACGCATGCGATGCGGGCGACTCAAGCGACGCAATCGACAGAAGCAAGGAGAATCGACGAAAAATGAAAATTCTGGTTGTTAACGCCGGATCGAGCTCACTGAAATATCAGCTTTTTGACACCGCGGACTACACTGTTCTCGCCAAGGGTATATGCGAAAGGATCGGCGATGCCGTCGGCATTCTCGACCACAAAAACCTCCTTAAAGCTACACGCACCAAGGAAAGCATGGTCATCCCGACCCACACCGATGCCATCAGGCTCGTTATTAAGACCCTCACCGATCCCGAGCTCGGCGTTATCTCCGACATGGGCGAGATCGGCGCAGTCGGTCACCGCATAGTTCACGGCGGTTACTACTTCTCGGAATCGGTGCTGGTCACCGAGGAGGTCATCGCGAAGCTCGAACAGTGCTACGATTTCGCTCCTCTGCACACCGGAGCCCATCTCCAGGCGATTTACGGCTGCCGCGAGGTCATGCCCGACGTTCCCGGCGTACTCGTGTTCGACACCGCCTTCCATCAGACTATGCCTCCCGAAGCCTATATGTACGGCCTTTCCTACGACATGTACCGCGACTACCACATCAGGCGCTACGGAGCCCACGGGACCTCCCACCGCTACGTCTCGGGCGAGATGATAAAGCTCATGGGCGGAAAGGCTGAGGGAACGAAGATCGTCACCTGCCACATCGGCAACGGTTCGTCGATCTCGGCCGTGAAGGACGGAAAGATCCTTGACACGTCGATGGGATTCACGCCTCTCGCCGGCGTGCTCATGGGGACAAGATGCGGCGACATCGATCCCGCCATCGTGCCCTATATCATGAAAAAGAAGGGCTTCACTCCCGACGAAGTCGACAAATATATGAACAAGCAGTGCGGATACATCGGTCTGACCGAGGGCTACTCCTCTGATTCCCGCGACCTTGAGGACGTCATCGCCGAGGGTCCGTCGAATCCCCGCTACGAGCAGTGCAAGCTTGCCGTCGACATGCTGAAGCACCAGATCAAGAAGTTCATCGGAGGCTACGCGGCGATCATGAACGGCCTCGACGCCGTCGTATTCACCGCCGGTCTCGGCGAGAACAACCCGAGGCTCCGCTGGATAGTCTGCGAGGACATGGAGTACTACGGAATTAAGCTCGATCCCGCTCAGAACCTCAAGGCCTTCAGACAGCCCGACATCATTAAGATCTCGGCTCCCGACTCCAAGGTCCTCGTTTACGTAATCCCGACCGACGAGGAGAAGGTCATCTGCATGGACACCGAGCGTCTCGCCGGCGCGAAAGCCTGACCTGACCCTTTCCGTTTTCCGCCTTCCCGGCTTCTGTAACAGCGGGAAATAAATAATTCTTGACATTCGGACAATTAAGTATTATAATTAATAGTGCTTTTTCTTTCCGGACCTCAAAGGAGAAGAAGAATTGATCATTGACCTGGGGCCGCTTCTTCGCGGTGAGATAGGAAAGATCGATATATCCTCCGATCTGAAACTCGACACCCTCCCCGAAGACTATACTCTTCTCCCGGGGGCAAAGGTGACCGGTGCGGTTAAGGGATCGGGCGGATATTTCAGACTCGAGTCGAAGGTGATCGTCCCGTATCTCGGAAGATGCGCGAGATGCCTTGATCCGGTAGAGAGGATCCTGGATTTTGAATTCGACCGGACCCTGGTTACCGAAGGGACAGTCCCCGAGGAGATACTCGAGGAAAACGATGAATATCTCCCGGTAAGCGGCGGCCTTCTCGATACCGACGAGGCTCTGAGGGAAGCGGTTTTTCTCGAATTTCCCATGCTCGTCCTCTGCTCGGAGGACTGCCCCGGACTCTGTCCGGCGTGCGGCAGGAAACTGAAGCCGGGCGAGACCTGCGGGTGCGTAGGGAAAGCGACCGATCCCAGGTGGGACGTTCTGAAAAAGCTGGATCTCCCCGACTGAAAGACCGAAAGGCCGCACGGGCGGCCGGATACCCCGATAAGCACTTCCGGGGGAATGATAAAACAGAAAAAATATGTGATTATACAGGAGGTTATGACCGTGGCAGTACCGAAGAAGAAAACTTCGCAGGCCAGGAGAGACAAAAGACGCTCCAGCACCTGGAAGCTCAAGACCCCGAATCTCGTGAAATGCCCCAACTGCGGAGCTCTTATCAAGCCGCATCAGGTGTGCCCCGAGTGCGGCATGTATGACGGAAAGACCATCGTCGTAAAAGACGACAAGGAGTAATTCCGCCCCTGCCGAGAAATACCGCGTTACGGACAAAGCCCGTCAACGCGGTATTTTTACAAAAAGACTGTTATTGACTTCCGGGTGAAGGATCTGTGTGGCAGGCGTGAACCTGATGCACCGCATTCAGAAGCCGCTGTCTCCTGCCCCGGGCGGTCAACGCGTGTTCAACTGTCAGAAATATTACTCCTGCCGCCAAGCGGCAGAATGGAGCCAACGATGAAAAGAACAATCTATACGGCAGCTGCGGTCCTGACGGCGCTCCTTATGCTGTCTTCCTGCTCGCTCACCGATCTCTTCGGCAAGGCCGGCATCACACAGCCGCCTTCTGCCGTGACATCGGTCCCGTCAGCCGTCACAACATCGGCTGAGGCTCAGAACACCATTCCGAAGCCTTCGCTCGAAGGCGTCGATCTCTCAGGGTACATGACCCTCGAATACAAGGATCTTCTGCTCACGACCTCCTATCAGAAGCGGGAGATAACCGACGAGATCGTCAACGCAGAACTGACTCAGGTGCTCATCTATTACGGATACTATACCCTTGACACATCGCGCAGCGTAGCAGCCGGCGACTGGATCGAGATCGATTATACCGGATATATGGACGGCGTCGCATTTGACGGAGGACATTCAGACAAGGCTACCCTGATCATCGACGATGAAAAAAGCGGATATATCCCGGGATTCGCCTCCGGCCTTATAGGCGCTGAATACGGAAAAGAGACCGAGGTCAGCATCACCTTCCCCGAAAACTACAACGCGTCGCTTGCCGGGAAGCCCGCAGTATTCAAGATGGGCGTACACGGGATCTGCCTCCCGAATCTGACCGACGAGGCGGCTTCGAAGCTCAGCGACGGAAAATATACGACGGCGGATTCCTACCGCGCTTATTTCAAAGATTATCTCGCCACTATGGAGGAATATATGCTCTTTGAGAGCGTTTATCCTTCTATCTTCGAACGGCTGGAGGATACGGCGGTAATCTCGTCGCTCCATTCCGCCCTCTACGATTACTACTACAATTCGATCAGCAACTACTACGACTCGATGGCGGCCTATTACGATATGTCCCGCGAGCAGGTCCTCTCGGCTTCCGGACTTACCGAGGAATCGCTCAAAGAATCGGCGGAAGGGTATACGAGATCCGACATGGTCCTCTACTACGTCGCCAACGCCGAGGGCATCGTGATGACCGACGAGATCTATAACGAGTATCTTCAGAAGACACTTGACTACTGGGCGAACAACGGATACAACTACACCGCGGAACAGATAGAATCGATGTACAACTCATATTACGGAGAGGGATATCTGAAGGAGGCCGCCTTCCGCGAAAAGGTAGGTGACGCCGTCTATTCCTACGCAAGGATCGAATATCAGCCCGAAAGCGCAGAGCCGGAGGATACCTCGGCGGCAGAGGCGGCAGGCTGACATAACGCCCTGACTGATCATGAAAAAAGTACTGCTCGCCATGAGCGGAGGTGTTGACAGCAGCCTTTCCGCTCTCCGCCTTCTCGACGCGGGATACGAAGTGGAAGGGATCACCTTCATTATGCGTCCCGGCGACGAAACAACCGGAGAGCGCGCCGCCGGAGCCGCCGCGGAGGCAGGGATCGGACACAGGGTCGTTTCCGTCGAAGAGGAATTCTCCCGCGCGGTCACTCTTCCCTTCACCTGCGAATATCTGCGGGGCAGGACTCCGAATCCCTGCGTCCTCTGCAATATGCGGATAAAATTCCCGCTGCTTGCCCGGGAGGCCGACAGGCTGGGCTGCGAACTGATAGCCACCGGCCATTACGCAAAGATCGCGGACATTTCGGGAAACAAGTTCATAGCCGAGGCTGCCGACCGGACAAAGGACCAGTCTTATTTTCTCTGGCCGCTCGGTCAGGATATCCTCTCAAGGCTCGTCCTGCCTCTCGGGGACGCGACGAAGTCGGAGGTCAAGGCTGAGGCAGCCCGGAGAGGGCTGTCTGCCGCTTCGGTCAGAGAAAGCCAGGACATCTGCTTCATTCCGGGCGGAGACGTCGGCGGATATATCGCGGGACAGCTTGAATCGGAAGGCAGACCGCTTCCTCCTGAAGGGGATTTCACCGACAGTGAAGGAAATCCGCTTGGCAGACACCGGGGCATCTGGAGATACACCCCCGGTCAGCGCCGGGGGCTCGGCGTTCCGGCCGACAGCCGGCTTTACGTCCTGAAGCTCGACGTTGAAAACAACCGGGTGATACTCGGACGCGAGAGCGACCTGTATACAGATTCCGCTAAGGTAACAGGGCTCTCTTTCGCGTCGGGCGAAACGCCAAAAGAGCCATTCAGGTCGGCCGTAAGGCTCAGATATACGAAGAAATTCGCCCCCGCGACCGTCATACCGGAAGAAGACGGAAGCTTCACCGTCAGCTTCGATGCCCCGCAGCGCGCCCCCGCGCCGGGACAGTCGGCGGTCTTCTATTCAGAGGCGCCGGTTACCGCGGGCGGCGGCAGAGCCGTCATAGGAGGATGATTTATTGAATAACGAGGCCGTTAAAACCCGCTGCGCAGGTTGTAAACGACCTCGTTATATTATTTTTTTGCCCTTACCAGCCTCGATATGCCATCGGCAAGTCTCGCGCCGAAGGCTTCGATCTCCTCCGGGGTGTTTTCCGCCGAAAGGCTTACCCTGATAGTGCAGTCGGCGTCGGCGTCGGACAGGCCGAAGGCCTTCAGCGATCTGCTTATCCTTCTGTCGTGAGAAGAGCAGGCAGATCCCGACGAGACGCATATCCCGCCCGCCGACAGGAAGTTCAGCATCGTCTGGCTCTTTATCCCCGGCAGTGTCAGGCTGACGATATGATCGACTCGGCGCGCCGGGAGGTTCACCCTCGCGCCGGCTTTTTCTGCGGCCCCGACCGCAAGGCGGTAAAGCTCCGCGAGCCTTTCCGAGTCGGATTCTCCCCGTGAGGCGGCGGCCGTCGCCGCGGCTGCGAAGCCGGCGATCCCGGGTATGTTCTCGGTCCCGGATACCAGTCCGGTCTCCTGCCCTCCACCGTAGATCAGCGGAGAGAGGGACTTTTTCTTTATGACGTCACGCGACAAAAAAAGCGCGCCGACTCCCTTCGGGCCGTGTATCTTGTGCGCGCTGACGGTGATCATGTCGGCGTTCTCCGGAAGCGGCACCCGCATAAATCCCTGCACCGCGTCACAGTGCAGAAGCGCGCCGGGGCAGACACGTCTCGCCAACGCGAAGGCCTCCTCCACACCGTAATACGCGCCGGTCTCGTTGTTGACGAGCATGAGCGAGACTACCGCGGCCCCCTTCGCGATCTCGGCAGAGAAAACATCCGCGTCGAGCCTTCCTCCGGCGGTAGGTATCCTTACGATCTCAAAGCCTTCCTTCCCGAGCGCGACGGCAGTGTTCTCCACCGAAGGGTGTTCGGAATCGGTAATGATCATCCTGCGCGACGGAAAATGCTTCCCGCTCCTCCCGGCTCCGGTCAGCGCCAGGTTGTTCGCGGCACTTCCCGAACCGGTAAAGACCGCCGAAAATCCGCCGGGCAGTCCGGCGGCCCTGATCAGCGCCTTTCTCGACCGGTCAAGCAGCGCCGCAGCCTCGGTGCCCGCCGGGTGCAGAGAGGAGGGATTCGCATAGACTCCGAAGGCGTCCGTCATCGCCCCGACCGCCTCGGGGCAGAGCGGCGTCGTGGCACTGTTGTCGAGATAGATCAGATCCTCCATTATTTGAAGGTGAAATATGAGAGGATCTCGTCGATCTCTTCAAGATGCGACTCGTATCTGTCCGCCTCTGCGGTATATGTGAAGATAAAGAAGTCATATCCCTTGAGAGTGACTATCTGCATGAACCGGTAATTTCTGCCGTCGACGGTAGCGGAATACTCAAAGCTCTTTGCCGCCCGGCCGCCCAGAGTCGTTTCTTTGAAATCGCCCTCCCGCTTGTATTCGGGGAGCAGACCGGCGAGCGACGAGTCGACGGCTTCAGTATAGTCGTCCACCGTCTCGAGCCCGGCGTCGTAATCCTGTATCATCGCCGTAACGCCGATGTTTGATTTGTCCTGAGACGAATAGTATGCCGAGATCTGCCCGCCCGAGGAATTGTTGTACCAGGATTTAGGCACATAGAGATGATAGGGAGAGCTGGATGTCGATATCTCGATATACCCGTTCGGGATCTCGCTCTTCGAGCAGCCGGCGACCGAAAAGATGACCGCGATCAGCATCATTACAGCGGCTGCCGCCGCGGCGGATCTGTGCGCCGGTCCCGCTGCCCGGTGTTTCCGGGAACTTCTGCCTGAGATGCAGAACTTAAGCTTCCGGGTGCTCAGCCCTTCATTCTTGATCGTCCGGTCCTCCCGGTCCTCTGTCTTTTTTTTCGTCTTCATAATATCCTTCTTTGCGTTCTGTGATTTGTCTGATAATTGAAATGCTTTGGGCGATTTTTCCGGATGACGAACCGCTTTTTCAGTAAGATCCCGGAAGGCAGACTGCCTTTCTTTGGAAGATCGAAGGCAGCTTCCTCCCCGGTCTCAGTTATTACCGCCTGCGGGTGTACGGGCAGCTTCGGCAGCGGCATCCCCGATACCCGCTCTGCCGACGCGGGCGGCGGCGGCCAGGACTCCGTATCTGCCCGACTCGAAGGTCAGACCGCCCTGCATAAATGCGGTGTATGGCTCTCTGAGCGGTCCGTCGGCCGACAGCTCGACCGACGCGCCCTGAACGAAGCAGCCGGCCGCCATGATGACCTCGTCGGAATATCCCGGCATGCCCCAGGGCGTGGGCTCGACGTATGAATCGACGGGCGAGCCCGACTGGATCCCGCCGCAGAGCGCGCAGAGCTTTTCGCGGCTGTGCGTAACGACCGTCTGTATGATATCGGCTCTGGGCTGATCCCACGACGGGAATGTCTCGTATCCGAGCCTGTCAAACACGTAAGCCGCGAAGTGCGCCGTCTTCAGCGCCTGTGCGGTGGTGTGAGGCGCGTAAAAGAGCCCCATGAACATGTTCCTGTTCTGTCCGAGGGTGGCTCCGACCTCCCTGCCGGTCCCGACCGTCGTCAGCCTGTAGGAGGCGAGCTCGACTGCCCTCGGGGTCCCGGTTATATAACCTCCGGTGAGAGCCATTCCTCCGCCGGGATTTTTGATCAGCGATCCGACGATCAGGTCGGCTTCGGGTTCGGTGTCGCAGGTGAATTCGCCGTAGCAGTTGTCGACGACGACGTAAACGTCCCGCCTCCGCTCTCTGACCGCCCTCGTCAGTCCGGTTATCTCTCCTGGAGTCAGAGTCCTGCGGTTCATATATCCCTTCGATCGCTGGACGAAGACGACCTTTACCGAATGGTCTGCCTCCAGCTTCTCAAGGACGGCCGGAATATCGATCCTTCCGCCGGCGATCCCTCCCGTCATTTCGATCTGTGAATATTTCACGCCGAAATCGGCAAGGCTGCCGTCGCCCTTCGCACCGCCTATGCCGATCACCTGATCGAGGGTGTCGTAGGGCTTGCCGGTGACCGACAGAAGCGTATCACCCGGCCTCAGCAGCCCGAAGAGAGCCGTCGAGAGCGCGTGTGTCCCGTTGACGAAATTATGTCTGACAAGAGATAGAGAGGTCCCGAACACCCGGCTCCAGACGGCGTCGAGGATCTCTCTGCCCCTGTCGTCGTATCCGTATCCGGTGGTCCCGGCAAAGCAGCTGTCGCTGACCTTTTCCTCTCTGAAGGCGTCAAGTATCCTCGCGGTGTTGCGCAGGGCGATCCTGTCTATATCGCGGAAGAGCTCCGTGAGGTCTCGTTCCGCTCTCCCGGAGATCTCTTCAAGCTCCGCGGGAGTCAGTCGTGTTTCATTCGTCATAAAAAAGCCTTTCTTTCGCGCCGGGGATCGCGGTCAGCCGCAGTGGACCCGCCAGAAGTCCCGGATAAAGCCGCCGTCGTCCCCGATGATATCGAGTCTGCCCGCTTCCTTCGCGGGATTGAGCAATCCCTCCGCCTCAAGCCGGCGCTTCGTCTGTCTCGCCGTTCCTTCGGCTCCGTCAAAGACGGGCAGCCCGCCTGACGCGGACCTGATCTCACAGGCGGCAAAGGGGTAATGAGTGCAGCCGAGAACTATTCCGTCGGGGCAGCTCCCGGGGAAAGCCCCGGCGAGCAGCGGACGGAAATAATCCTCCGTCACCTTCCCTTCCTCTATCATCGTAGACAGTCCCGGACAGCCAACTCCGACCGCCTCCCCGCCGAAGGCGGCGCTGCACTCGCCAAGCAGTTTTCCAAATCTCTCTTCGGCGACGGTAGCCGGTGTGGCAAGGACGGCGACCCGCCTGCATCCCGCCTCGAACGCGGGCTTGACAGCCGGCTCGATCCCGATGACGATCCGGTCGGGAAAGATCTCTCTTATATGATCGACCGCGGCCGCGGTCGCGGTGTTGCATGCGACGACAAGAGCCTTCGCGCCGAGGCCGAAAAGCATCCTTGCGTTGCCGGCGGCAATCGATCTGATCTCGGCGTGTGACTTCGATCCGTAGGGTGCATGCAGTCTGTCGCCGAAATAAACGCAGTTTTCGCCCGGCAGAAGACGCCTTACGGCTCTCAGGACCGACAGACCTCCCGCGCCCGAATCGAAAAACGCTATCGGAGACTCCGGGGAGAGCGCCGCTCTCCGCTCCTGTATATCTCTTTGATTATCCATCTTCAGTTCTGCACGGGATCACTTTGTGAGCGAGTTTACGATCTCTTTGAAGCGGTCTCCGCGTTCGGCGAAATTCGCGAACCTGTCAAAACTCGTGCAGGCGGGCGAGAGCAGCACGGCGCTGCCCGGTGTCGCGAGCCCGGCGGCGGTCCTTACCGCCTCATCAAAGTCGGACTCCTCAATAACTGTCAGGGAGGCACCTCCGTCGGGTCTTGAGGCGGCCGCCCTGCCGATCGCGTCCTTTATCTGCCCCGCTGCCTCGCCGGTCAGGACGACGGCCGACGCCTTCTCAAAGAGGGCTTCGGCGAGCGGATCGAAGGGTACGTGCTTGTCGCGACCTCCGCAGATGACGATCTGACGGCAGCTGAGGTTCGAGAGGGCGGCGACCGTCCTCGTCGGGCTGGAATCGATCGAGCTGTTGTAGAATCTTACTCCGCCAAGCGTCCTGACGAGCTCGAAGCGGTGCTCGACTCCTCCGAATTCGCGGGCAGTCTTCACCAGCACTTCGGGGTCGGCATATCCGTCGGTCAGCGCCGCGGCGGTCATATAGTTTTCGATGTTGTGGATACCGGGGAGCTTGACGTCAGACACCGCGAAAAGCTTCTTCTCGCTACTTCCGTCCGACATGACGGCAAAGCCCTCCTTCAGCCAGACCGCGGTCGAATCCGGTCTGCCTTTCGTTATCTCCGCGAATCCCTCGCCCGGCGCGCTGTGAGCCGTGAAAAAGGTCACGTGGCCGTTGTATCTCTCCGCCGCGGCCCTTGAAAGGGGATTTTTCGCGTTGAGGACGAGAAGCTCGGTCCCGTCACCGAAAATATTGTATTTTGCCCCGGTATACTCCTCCATCGAGGTATGCCAGTTGAGGTGATTCGGAGTGATGTTCGTTATCGCGGCGCGCTTTGCCGGTCCGTCCATCGTCTGAAGCTGGAATGACGACAGCTCAAGCACCGCTGCGTCGCCCTCCCGCATCTCGCCGAGCCTGTCGAGGAGCGGCGTGCCGATGTTTCCGCCTAGGAATGTCTTCCTTCCCGACCCCGAGAGCAGCAGCGACGTGACCGTGGTCGTCGTCGTCTTTCCGTCGCTTCCGGTGATCGCGAAGATGTCGGCGGGCGTCCCGGAGCAGAACCACTCCATCTCTGAGGTGAGCAGAGCCCCGGCAGCGACCGCCTCGGTCAGTCTTCCGGCATCCGGCCTGATCCCGGGCGAGCGGAAAAGAACTGTGCCGGGAGTGACCGCGGCGAGCTCTTCGTCGGTAAAGTATGCCGGCTCTGCCCCTGTCCTTATACGAACCCCGCTGTATTCGCCGTCTCCGGCCGGGACAGAGTCCGCGGAAACGCCGAAGAGCTTTGCGAGAGAGGGAGCGAGAGCTTCGCAGGTCTTTGCGTCGCGTATCTCAAGCCTTCCGGGAGGCAGCATGCCGCGAAGTATCCCGGCGAGCGGGATGTTCGAAACGCCGAGCCCGAGTACTATCGCCCTGCCGTCGGGGCGGGACAGACGTTCTTTTATGAGCTTTGAGCAGTTTGTCATTTTTAGTCCTTTTCGTTATCATCCGGTCAGCAAAATAAGCAGGCCGAGCGGGATAAAGCACCGGATGGCGCAGACTCTCTCCCGCGCAGATACCGCGTCGGGTATCCTTCGGATATAGTGAAATATATAATGAAATATTATACTTTATTTTTTCCCCGCGTTCAACCTTTTTCTTGACTTTGCGGCCGGATTCGGATAAAATAATAGCAACTGAAAGCCGCTTGCCGGCGAAACAAGGAGAAGCAAATGAACAGAGAAGGTTTCAGATTCCAGGCTCACAGAGGCGACAGCGCCTTCTATCCCGAAAACACCCTCGTATCCTACAACGCGGCGATCGAGGAGGGCTACGACGTTATCGAGCTCGACAACAAATTCACGTCGGACAACGTCTGCATCTGTCTGCATGACGGCACATACAACCGCACCTGCCGGTACGACGACGGAACGCCGCTGGCTGACAAGACTCCCGCCGACGCTCTCACTCTCGAAGAGGTGAAAAAGCTCGACGCCGGGCTGTTCAAGGGTGAACAGTTCAGAGGCACGAGGATACCCACACTCGAGGAGGCCCTTGATTTCATAAAAAGAGGCAGTGATCTCGCGGTTAAGTTCGACAACGTCTTCCAGAGCTTCAATCAGACAAGGTTCGAGGAATTCTGCCGGGTCGTCAGGGAATCCCGGCTCGGAAAAAGAGCGGGACTTACCTGCAAGACCTTCCCCTACCTCCTCATGCTCTCGGAAGCCTTCCCCGAGGCGGAGATGCACTATGACGGCAGCCTGACCCCCGACGTCCTGAAATGGATCGGGGACAACATCAAAGACAGGGCCACCATCTGGATCCCCTTCGACAACAAAGCGACCTCCTGGTGCCGCGAGCGCAAGGCGGACCGCGAATTCTGCCGCGAGCTTCACAGCTTCGGAAAAGTCGGCCTCTGGCTTCTGGCCGAACCCGAAGAGCTCAGGATCTCGGTCGAAGAATTCGGGGCCGACATTATCGAGACGAACGGAACGCTCAAACCCGACGCACTGTCGGATCAGTGGCGGTACAGATAATATTTTGCCTTCTCTGCCGCGAACCGGTCGGCCTCGGCCTGCCATTTGCTGCAGAGTTCTTCTGCCGGAAGACCTGAAAGCCGCAGTTCGGTCCCTCCGGCTGCAAGGTCGATATGCCAGCGGTTCGCGGGATTCTTCGGCGCGGAATACTCGAAATCGTCCGGGTACATCGCCTCAAGAGTCCTTAACATAGTCACGCCGAGCCTGACCGGTTCGAGCTCACGTTTGTCGGTAACGTGCACCGTTACCCCGTAGAGCGCGACGCCGGTCAGTTTTGAATAGTAGGCCTCGAAGAAAGCGGGGCTGAATCTGACGCCTTTCATGCTTTCATCGGCGTTCAGTACCGCGGCGTATTCGACAGGATTGATATATTCAGCCCCGACGACCGTAAACGGTACCGCGGTCCCCCTCCCCAGCGAGACGTTCGTCCCCTCGAAAAGGCAGATCCCGTTGTAGACCCAGATCGATTCGAGCGTCGGCAGATTCGGTGAGGGTCTGACGAAGGGCAGGTCGGTGTCGTCCCAGTACATCGATCCGTCCCAGCCGGTCATCTCGACGACCGTCAGATCGCAGCCGAGCCCGTAATCGCCGTTGTAGAACCTCGCCAGCTCACCGACCGTCATGCCGTGCCTGATCGGGACCTCTGTCAGTCCGATGAAGGAGGAGTAGTCGGGATCGAGGACATTCCCCTCGACGCGGCTGCCGAGCGGATTAGGACGGTCGAGGACGACGACGGGGATCCCTCTAGCGCCGCAGACCTTCATGAGATAGAAGAGCGACGACACATATGTGAAATAACGCGAGCCGACGTCCTGCATATCGTAGACGACACAGTCTACGGCCGAGAGCGAGTCGTCAGCCGGCATATACCTGCTGTTTTCGGTGGCCTCTCTGCGGGCTATGACGTCCTCGTAGAGGCTCCAGACGGGCAGGCCGGTAATTCTGTCCCTGCCGCCTCTGACCTTCTCTCCGGGCCCCAGAACGCCTCTGGGACCGTGCTCGGGGGCGAATATCCCCGCGACATTGAATTTTTCGTTCAGTATATCTATGGGGAACCGGTAATCAGACGCCAGTCCCGAAGCGGCCGAAAGCACTCCGAGCCTTTTCCCCTCAAGCAGTTTTCTCACTTCGGGCTCGCCGATCCGGTCGATGCCCAGCTTCACCTTCGCGCTCACGCTTTTTCCTCCGCTGTCAGTATTCGGATATGGGAAGGCCGGGATCGTCCTCGCCCTTCTCTATCGCGAGTATTTCAACGATATATGAGCTTCCGTTCCCTCCGGTCACCGTGACTTTGTCACCGACTGCTTTTCCGAGCAGCGCCTTTCCGAAAGGAGACTCCTTTGAGATGTTGTTGGTAAAAACGTCGTTGCGCAGCGTGGTCACTATCCTGACCACCTCGGTCTCGTCCTCATCGGGATATCTCACCGTCACTTTATCAAACAGGCAGACCTTGCCCTCTTCGGATTTCACCTCGATCACGACGGCGGTCTCGATCATCCTCTCGAGATATCTTATCCTCGATCTGTTCTTGTTGAATTCCTGCTTCGCGCATTTGTATTCTGCGTTCTCTGACAGATCGCCGTATTCCCTCGTGCGCTGGACTTCCTCTCTGAGAGTATAGGCAAGGACCTTCCTCTCCTCGAGTTCCTTTTTCATCTGCTGAATATCCACCTGTGTCAGTTCGTCGTGCATTTTTCTGCTTCATCTCCTGTCAAACGGTTTATCCGGGATCAGTCAAATCTTTTCCCGCCCGAGAGCATCTCCAGCCTCACTGAGGAATAAGGCGTCTCAGGACCGGGTATCCCGGTCCTTTCCCTCAGGACCGTCAGTATGTTTTCGGGGTTGACCGATCCTCCCTCTCCGGCGGCAAGATCGGCGTTGATCACGACGCGCGCCCCCTCCCGCCTGACCGAGACACGACCGATCAGTGCGGAAAGATCGATCTCCTTCTCGCCCGATTTCGTGCGTTTTTTCGTTATCAGCGGCGACGACGCAAGGATCGCCGCCGCATCCGCCGCGAAGCTCTCCGCGGCGTCCTCACCGGCGTCGACGGCGATCTCCCACCTCGCGGCGTCGATCGACGCGAATTTCCTGTCTGGAAGATAGCACCGGGTGAATCTCAGTCCGCCGGATGTGGCTCTTCCGAGCCTTGCGAGGATCTCGGCGCAGGGCATGTCCCGGTCGATCTTAATATCGGCGAGCTCGCATACGCTCTCCGACCCGAT
>ONVJ01000022.1 GCA_900321265.1 uncultured Eubacteriales bacterium | reverse complement strand
GCGTCGCTCTTTCCGCAGTCGAGTCCTCCGTTGAAGATGACGGCGGTCGGCGCAGACGCGTCGAGCATCCGCCTGAAGGAATCGAGAGAATCGGCCGAGGCGGAGGGCTTTGAGACTGTAAGCACGCCCGAAAAGCTGCCGCTGAAGGAGGACATCACCGGCTTTTCGGGTATATCCCGCCCGGCTCTGTTCAAAAACAGCCTTCCGAACAGCCTGGTAAAAGAGTTCGCGGACAGGAAGTAGTCGGCGAATTTTCCGGCAGCCTCGTTCGCGGGCTCCGACGCCACCGCCGAGATGAATACCGTATCGGGGAGCTTTCCGTCTGCCGACCGGTGAAAGATACTGTATCCGTCGAATCCGAGCCGGAAGCAGTCGTCGAGAAAGGTCCCGTCCGAGATGAGGGTGTGTCCTATGGATACTGCAAGGCAATAGCCGCCTTCGTCGGTCTTTTCGCCCGAGACGCTGTTGAGCTCCCCGGGATATTTCTCGCGGCCGGGATCGGTGAACTCGGAATCGGTGACCACCGCGACAGTCAGGTTTTCGGTGCCGGACAATCTGCCGGCAAAGGAATCGGCGGTCTCCTTTCCCCACTCGTCAAGCGGAGAATAGATCACGGGAATGAAGATCCGTCCGTGTTTTACTATAAGCTTCTCCGCGGTCTCTCCGAGCTTTTCCTCCATGACGGGGACGGCGATCCCTCCGAAGATCAGAAGGATCGCGGCGGCGGTCGCGATCACGAGAAGCGTTCGCAGAAGCGGGGGCGGCGTTTTTCTGTTCCGCATCGCGCGATAGACGGTTTCGGGATTTTCCGAAAGGTTTTTTTCATATATCTTCCTGATCCGCCCGGTCGTTTTTTTCATGCGTCGCCCCTCCTTTCTGCGGAATGATGATCTGCGGTTGTTTGAAACCGGACGGCGGTCTCAGGTCTGAGGACCGGTCTCGGGAGTCGTTTCGGGCGGAGCGTCCGGCGTCGTTTCGGGAGTCGTTTCGGGCGTTGTCTCCTCGGTCCAGGAAGGTCCGCGGCTGATCGTGATGTCGATCGAGATCGTTCCCTGAAGACCGGTCAGCTCGGTATCCGGCCTGACGCTCTGTCTGATCACGGTGTATTCCTCTTCACTTGAGGCCTCGTTAATGATCGTTGCGGATATCCCGGCGTCGTGGAGGATGCCGACCGCTTCCTCCGCCTTAAGGCCGGTGACGTCGGGGACCGTCACGGTCACGGTGTAATCGGGTCCTCCCGAGACGCTGAGCGTGACGGTTACCCTTCCTCCGGCGATATCGACCTTCGTCCTGGGAGCAGGATCCTGGCTGACCACGGTGCCGGGCTCTGAGGCGTCACGGACGGTAACTATCGAATATTCGGGTATGGCAAAGCCCTGAAGCGCGTATTCGACGAAGAGCTTCGCGTCCTCGAGGGTGTAACCGATGACGTTGATCATCGAGACCTTCCGCTCGTAATCCGGACCGCCGCTGACGTTCAGCATCACCTCGGTGACCTCGCTCAGATCCTCCTCCTCGGTCCCGGGAGCGGGAGACTGGCTGATGACGCTGTCGCGCTCAGCCTCGTGCTTGACATAGATCGGTATGGCGGAAAGTCCGTATTTTTCAAGCTCCGCGGCGGCCTCGGTCAGAGTCATACCGCGGACGTCGGGGTAGACGTTTGTATGGAAGTCGGGACCTCCGCTTACCACGAAGGAGACCTCCGCCCTTCCGGTATACACGACGGTACCGGCTGCGGGATCCTGATCCAGCACAGTGCCCGGAGGCGTCACCGACCTGGTATATACGACGTTGCCCACGGTCAGCTGCTCTTCATCGAGCGTCTTCTTGACTTCGACCTCGCTCCTTCCGTAAAAATCCGGAAGGACGAAGACGGTCGCCTCGGTACCGATGCTGACTCTCAGCAGCACCCTCGCGCCTCTCTCGACGACCGTGCCGGGCTCGGGATCGGTGGCGATCACATAGCCCGAAGGTATGACGAAGCTGCTTTCGCGGACGACGTCGACGATATATCCCGCCGAGCGGAGCGAGGTCTGTGCTATCCTCCAGTCGGTTATGGTATAATCGTCGAGCATCAGCTGTTCGGTGCCCAGACTGACGGTGAGCGTTATCCCGCAGGGACTCTTCCGGCTTGCGCCTCCGAGCGGATCCTGCTTGATGATCATCCCCTTCGGATAATCGGCAGAATACTTGTATTCGACGGTGACCGAATAATCGGATGTCAGTCCGAGGTCCTCCATCTGCTTTTCGTATAGCTTTTTGTCTCCCAGGTCCTCTTCGGTCAGATAAAACTGAGACATCACGTCGGGCACCGTTATGCTCGCCCTTCCCAGTCTGCCGATCTTGAGCCTGTCAAGGATTGTGAAGACCGAGACTATGCAGACGATCATCAGCGCGAAAGCAATGCCCAGCGCGACCGGAGTAAAGGCCCTGGAGGGGGGATTCTCCTCTCTGCTCTTCTCTGAACGCTTCTTTTTGGCTACCTGAGCCGGGGTAAGCACCGCGGCCCTGGGATTCTTCCTGAGCTTTCTGAGCTCGCGGAACATGTCCGCGGCGGTCTGATAGCGCTTCGCGGGATCCTTCGCCATCGCGGAGAGGATCAGTGTCTCAAGACCTCTCGGAACGGCGCGGTTCACCTCCCTCGGCGGATCGGGCTTGTTCCGTACGTGCATCATGAGGACGCTCATCGGGTTCTCGTCGTAGAAGGGGAGCTTCCCGGTCGCCATCTCGTACATCATCACGCCCAGTGAGTAGATATCCGAACGTGTGTCGATCTCTTCCCCCGCCGCCTGTTCGGGGCTGATGTAGAAGGCGGTGCCTATCGCCTCCTCGTTATAGATCGTCCCGGTATCCACGGTGGGCAGTTTGGCGATTCCGAAATCGGTCACCTTGACATAGCCGTGCTTTATCAGCATGATATTCTGCGGCTTTATATCCCGGTGGACGATCCCCTTGCTGTGGGCATGATCGAGCGCGGCAAGGATCTGCTCGGAGAAGCACTCTGTCTCGGCCGTCGACAGCACCTGCCGGCGGTCCATGTATTCGCGGAGCGAAATGCCCTCGACGTATTCAAGCGCAATGTACTTTATCGGCCCCTTGACCGAAAAATCATACACCGATACGATGTTCGGATGCGAAAGCATTGAAATGGCCTTCCACTCGTTGAAAAGCCTGCGAAGGCTGCCTTTATCCTTCAGGCACTCCTCCTTGACTATCTTCAGCGCCACGGTGATGCCTTTTTCAAGGTCCTTGGCCTTGAAGACGACCGCCATTCCCCCCTCTCCGAGGGCCTTCTCAAGAAGATATCTTCCGTCCAGAGTCTGTCCGACCAGGCTTTCGTATGATTCGGACGGCTGTTTTACTGTCTCTTTATCCATATTATTCTTCCCGGATGATGTCTGTTATTCCGCGGGGGCTGTCAGAGATCGATGACGATCACGGTGATATTGTCGGGACCGCCGGCGTTGCGGGCGGCACGGGTGAGCCTGTCGGCTTTTTCGGCCGTTTTGTCGCCCGATGAATTGAGTATAGCCAGCATGCGGTCGGCCGAGACGCAGTTGTAAAGGCCGTCCGAGCAGAGCAGAAGTCCGGAGGGAGCGCCCTCCGCGGGGTCGAGATCGACCGATTCTATATCCGCCTCGATGCTCTCCTCGATGCCGATCGCCCGGGTGATTATGTTCTTCATCGAAGACTTGCTGGCCTCTTCCTCGGACAGGACTCCGCGGTCGATGTACTCCTGCACGACCGAATGATCGTGCGTGAGCCTCACTATCCTGTCGGGGAAATATATGTAGCTCCTGCTGTCCCCGACGTTCACCGTCCAGGCGTAGCCGCTTTCGGTGATGAGGACGGCGGTCAGGGTGGTGCCCATCCCGTAGAGACTGCTTTCCTCGTCCTCGCCCGACTTTGCGAATACCGCGGCGTTGGCCGTGTAGACGGCTTCCTTCATCGCCTGACGCACGTCGCGGTCGCTCAGCCCGGGATCGGCCCCCTCTGTATCGGGAGTCAGCATCTCCCTCATCGTATCGGTGAAGGTCTCCAGGGCTATCTGTGAGGCGACCGCTCCTCCCGAGCATCCGCCCATACCGTCGCAGATCACGCAGAGCATGACCCCGGGAAACAGTTCGGTTATCCCGAAGCTGTCCTGGTTTTCGTCACGGACCTTTCCTATATCGCTTTTTCCGTAAACAATCATCTGCCGGTCGTCCTTTCTTTGCCGGAGGCCTTTGAGTTATTTCTTCTGAGCTGGCCGCAGGATGCGTTTATATCCGGGCCGAGCGTGCGTCTGACCGTCGCCCGTATGCCTTTGCGCTCAAGCGCGGCGGCAAAGGCGGCCACAGTCTGACGGTCGGGGGGGAGCAGACCCGTCTCCTCTACAGGATTGACGGGTATGAGGTTGACGTGGATCGGCCATGGACCGTCCCGTCTCAGTTCTGAATTAAGCAGCCCGGCAAGACGCAGCGCGTCGTCGGTGCCGCTGTTCCGTCCTTTTATAAGAGTGTATTCGAAGGATATCCGGCGGCCGGTCGAGTCTCTGTAGACACGGCAGGCGTCCATGAGCTCGGAGATGTTCCAGCGCCTGTTCACCGGCATTATCCCGCTCCTGGTCTCGTCATCAGACGCGTGAAGGGAAATCGAGAGGGTCACCGGGAGCTTTTCCGCAGCGAAGCGTCTTATCCCGTCTGCGTGCCCGCAGGTCGACACCGATATGTGCCTGTACCCGATGTTTATCCCGCGTCCGTCGTTGACGAGATGCAGAAACTTCAGAAGGTT
>ONVJ01000202.1 GCA_900321265.1 uncultured Eubacteriales bacterium | reverse complement strand
CCGATCTTTTTCGTTTTTTGCCGGAAAAACATCATTTTTTCGAGCATTTCAGGGCAAAAACGGCAGGGTAACCTGCCGAGAAAAACGTCGCAGGGTTGTTCAAAAATTCGCCAAGCGAGTTTTTGAACAACCCCTTCTTTTGTTTTTCAAAGAATGTCGATCAGCCGGTCGATTTCTTCGTCGCCCGTGCCCCAGCTGGTGCAGAATCTGACCGCCGTATGCGTGTCGTCGATCTTCTCCCAGAAGGAGAATTCGACCTTTTCCGCCAGTTTCTTCATCTTCCGGTTCTCAAGGACGACGATCAGCTGATTCGTCGGAGATTCGACAAGGAACCGGTAGCCTTTTTCCTTCATCGCCGCTCTCAGCCTTTTCGCCGTCCGGATCGCGTTCGCGCCGAGCTCGCAATAGAGCCCGTCCGAGAAGAGAGCGTCGAACTGTACGCCGGTGAGCCAGCCCTTCGCCAGCATCGCGCCGTGCTGCTTCACTCTCGTCGCGAAGCGGAAGGGCATGTTCCCTTTTGTGAACACCGCCGCCTCCCCGAACATCGCGCCGCATTTCGTACCGCCGACGTAGAATACGTCGGTCAGCCGGGCGATATCCGGCAGCGTAGGCAGTCCGGGATCATCCTCAGCGCAGGCGAGCGCGTAGGCGAGCCTGGCTCCGTCGAGGTAGAGGGGGATCTCAAACCCGGCGCAGACCTCTCTCAGCTCTTCGAGTTCCTTCGTCGTGTAAAGCGTGCCGTATTCGGTGGGGTGTGAGATATAGACCATTCCCGGGAAGACCATGTGCTCATGATTGCCGTCGGCATAAAACCCTTCAAGAAAAGCTTTCAGCTCCGCTGCTCTCAGCTTGCCCTCGGGAGCGCCAGACGCGTCTCTCGAGCCGGGCAGCGTCAGCACCTTGTGCCCGGTATATTCGATCGCCCCTGCCTCGTGCACGCCGACGTGGCCGCTGTCGGCGGAGACCACGCCCTCAAACGGCCGCAGCACCGTGTCGATCACGACCTGGTTCGTCTGCGTTCCCCCGGCGAAGAAATACACTTCGGCTCTGGGGCAGTCGCAGGCTGCGCGGATCTTCCCGGCCGCCGACGCGCACCATCCGTCGAGTCCGTAGCCCGGGTTCTTCTCCCCCGCCGTCTCCGAGATCCTTTTCAGTATCTCGGGGTGGGCGGTCTCGCAGTAATCGTTAACGAAAAAAAGCTTTTCCGATCGGGTATCCATCTTCCCTGTCTCCGTTAATATGTATTCCGTCTGAAGAAATCGCCTTCGAAGTCTGTCTGTGATATCTCAGAAAACCTTTCAGGGGGGCCGCCGGAGACCCGCTTCCCGGCGGATCCCGCGGCGCCCCCCTCCGGGTCACCGTTTTCTGATTCGGATTCTTATTCGGCCTTTGCGCTCTCAGCGCCCGAAGACGACTTGCCCGCCTTCCCGCCGACGTATCCGGCGAGCACGGCCGACAGATCGAGTCCGGTGCTCTCCTTTACGCCTTCGATGACCTGGCTCGCCGACTTCATGACGTCGCCCACGAGTTTCGAGGAGTTGCCGTCTCCGTACATGACGATCTTTTCGGTCTGCGCGAGAGGTGCTGCGGCGTTCTTCACGACGTCGGGCAGCGCTTTCAGATACATCTCGAGCACCGACGCCTCGCCCATCTTCTTCTGGGCCTCGGCTCTCTTCTCTATCGCCTCTGCCTCGGCAAGCCCCTTCGCCCTGATGCCCTCAGCCTCCTGCTCCATTGCGAAGCGGTCTGCCTCGGCCCTGGCGCGCCTTGCCTCGGCCTCCTTGACGATCTCGTACATCTTCGCCTCGGCGTCGCGCTGACGGCGGATGAGATCGGCCTCGGCCTCCTTCTCGGCCTTGTACTTCATGGCGTCGGCCTGCTTTCTGACCTCGGCGTCGAGCTTCCTCTCCTGGATGGCGATCTCCTTCTCGGCAAGCTCGGCCTCCTTTTCGCGGCGGGCGATATCGGCGTTCGTTCTCGCGATCTCGATCGTCTTCCTCTGATTCTCCTGCTGGATCGAGTATGCCGCGTCGGCTTCGGCGCGCTTGCTGTCGGCCTTGGCCTTCATCTCAGACTGCTGTACCGCGAGCTGGGCGTTCTGCTCGGCGATGAGCTTCTCTGCCTCCACCTTAACGGCGTTGGCCTCCTGCT
>ONVJ01000271.1 GCA_900321265.1 uncultured Eubacteriales bacterium | reverse complement strand
ACTGGATCTAAGAGTGACAAATCCGTGGTTGGTGTACTCGACGTATACCGAGAATGTACCGTCTCTGTAATCCTCCACAAACACGTATGTTTTGTCCCTGGCCTCCCCGGTTTTAGCATAAACGCAGATATACCCGTCTCCGGATGCCGCGACAAACCCGAAGTCGTTGTAGGGATAACGGTCGGTAAGCCTCGTCACGGTCTCGCTGATCGAAGACGGAGTCTCATCTCCCAGATATGTCGACAGCGCGATAGAATTACTTGGCGGCTGCTGGGTCACGGGTTCCGGGGAAGCGGGCTTGTCGGGCTTTTTCACCGAACTGTAAAGAAGCAGGGCAACTCCGTTCTCTTCCTGCAGAGTGAAGTAAAGATTGTGCCTGCCGCTCAGTTTTTCGGTGGTCAGAACAAACGCCCGGTCAAGCGTTATTTCGCCCTCCGACCCGTCGAGACCGCGCAGTTTTATTGAATCCGCTCCCTGTGTGTAGCTAAGGACGGTATTGCCGTCCGCGGAGACGCACCATGCCGATACCGAGGGATCGATCCTCTCCAACAGATTGCGGCAGGCGTCGCCGCGGCAGAGGCTGCCTCCCGCGTAGTCCCAGTAGAGGGTGCCCTCGGGTACGGCGATCTCGGTGCCCGACTCAAGATCGTAGAGATGGTGGACGGAATCTCCGTCTCTCGTAAGGATCCTGCCCTCTCCGTATCGCAGGAGCTTTCCGATGCATTCGGTCGTTCTCCCTCCCTCGATGCCGGTAACGATGAATCTGCAGTAGACGGAATCGAAATCCTCGGTGGATCCGTAATATTTCAGCGCATTCAAAAGATATCTTCCGTCGGGAGTGAACCGGCTGAAAACGTATGTCGGATAATCGCCGGATATCTTTTTTACATCGCCCGTAAGCGTGTCGATAAGGTAGACGTCATCCAGCGAGAAATCGGTTTCCCTGTAGGAATGAGCCGCGATATAGCGGAAATCGTAGCTCACCGCCATGACGTCCCTGTCGTTTTTTGCGCCTTCCTGAACCGGGATCTCCTTCAGAGAATCCGACCGGATATCATAGATGAATCTTCCCGAGAAGGCCATCTTTTCCGCGTCCCAGACCGAGAAGAGGATCTTTTCGGTCGTCGAAGAGTTGTCTATGATTATTTCGCCGTGCGGACCCGTCGGTATTCTTCCGGATATGCCGACAAGCACGCATGTCCCGCAGAAGACTTTGTCCTCCACCGCGTCGTAGATCAGACAGCTGTGCCCCGCGTGCCCTGCCACTTCGGTCGCCGAGGTAAAGTTGACATATCTGCCCCCCGTTATCCGGTTGATCTCGGCCTCATCGATCCCGTCAACATATCTGCCGACGTTTTCGCCTTTGATCTCCTGAGGATTTCCGCTCATCTTCGACAGCGAAGTGAGGGTATACACGGTAATCCTGTCGGAGAGGACCGCAGGCAGCGGATAGGGTTCGGTTCCCGTATCCTCCGCCGTCGTGTACGCATCGGTTTCGGCCGTCGTTTCAATTATGTCTGACGTTTCGTCGGGGACCCTGTCCGCGGACATGACCTCGCTGCCTTCATGCGCAGGATTCGCGGTCTTTTTCCGGTTCAGCAGGAAGAGAACCGCCGGCAGGGACGCCGAAAGCAGCAGAAGAAGGGCTGTCAATACCGCAACTCTTCCCAGGCGTTTCTTTGTTCCTGCTTCCTTTCGGGTCTCTCTGAAACTGAAAACAGGGTCAAAGGAGGGATTTTCCTCATTCTTCAGCATCCGCTCGAGTTTTTTGTCATCGATCTTCATTTTTCAAGCTCCTTTTTCAGAAGTTCTTTAGCCTTGTGCAAACGGGATTTTACGGTGCCGGACGGGACGCCGAGGATCTCCGCGACCTCGCTTCCCGGGACGCCGCGGAAATAAACGAGATGGATCACCTCTCTGTATTTCAGCGGGAGTCCGACGATCGCCCGGTGAAGCGCTTCGTATTCTTCCTGTTCCTCCCCGTTTCCGGGGATCGCAGCCACATACTCGCTCACATCCGATTCTTCAAATACCGTCTCGGCATGTCTTTTGTTTTTTCTGTACATGTCCCTGAAGACGTTCAGAGCGGTTTTGTACAGAAATGACGTTGTCGAAGACTCGCCTCTGAAAGGAATGTCGCTTTTCATGAGCTTCAGGCATACTTCCTGAAAAATCTCCTCGGCGGTCTCACTGCTTCCTCCTATGGTGAAGCAGAAAGCGGAAAGACTCTTCCCGTGTTCCTTCAGAAGCATCTCAAGTTGGTTTTTTTCCATCCGACGCTCCGTAAAATTTCCGTTTCCAAACAGTTAGACGAACAAAAACCGCGAAAGGTTCATTTTTTTTAAAAAAATTTTTTATTTTTTTTAAAAGGGGTGCTAAGAAACCCCGGTACCGGGTTTGTTAACACCCCATATGACGTTTTTCCCTTTTTTCTTTTCCCGTGAATGCTCCGAATAACAATGTCCTTGCGGCAAAAACGAAAGGGTGTCGGCTCTTTCAGACTGCCGGGCGATTTATTCCCCCGTCCTCTCCAGCTCTTCGATCGCGAGAGCGATCCGCGAGAGGCTCTCTTCCCTGCCCAGCACCGTCATTATCTCGGTGGCGCCTCCGGGGGTGACGGCCTGTCTCGCGACGGCGATCCTCACCGCCCACATGACGGCTCCGGCCTTGAGGCCCTTCCCGTCGGCATAAGTCTTCAGAAGCTCAAACAGCGAGTCGTTGTCCCATCCGGCGGAGTCGGTCTTCTCTTCGAGAAGCGGAAGGACCTCGCGCAGGATGCCGAGGCAGACCTCGGGAGTCGTCTTGTTCTTCTTGTTTGTATAGAGGGCTGCCGGATCCTCCATCGGAAGCCTGTCCTTTATAAATGCGACGGCTTCGGGGATGTCGCCGAAGGAGGAGAGCCGCGAATGCAGCAGAGAAGCGAGCTTTTCGCAGTCGGCGTTCTCTCCGACCGCCGCCTTCACCGCGGGGACGGCCAGCTTTGCGTATTCGTCGTCGGGCATCGCCTTGATATACTCCGAGTTGAACCAGCGGAGCTTCTCGTAGTCGAAGACCGCGGGCGATTTGTTGATCCCCTCCACCGAGAAGAGCTCCTTCAGCTCGTCGAGCGAGAAGATCTCCTGATTGGTGTTTCTCGGGCACCAGCCGAGCAGGGCGATGTAGTTGACGATCGCCGCCGGCAGGTATCCGGCTCTGACGAGATCCTGAAAGGAGACCGCTCCGTGGCGCTTCGAGAGCTTTGAGATCTTTCCGTCGGCGTCCTTGCCCATCAGGAGGGGAAGGTGGCAGTAGTGCGGACGCTCCCAGCCGAAGGCGTCGTAGAGGAGCACGTACTTCGGCGTCGAGGTCAGATACTCGCTTCCGCGGACGACGTGAGTGACCCCCATGAGATAATCGTCGACGACATGGGCGAAGTTGTATGTCGGGTATCCGTCGGCCTTGAGCAGGATCTGGTCCTGCATGTCGGCGTTCTCCATAGATATCTCTCCGAAGACCTCGTCGAAATATGTCGTGGTCCCGGCAAGCGGGATCTTCTGGCGGATGACGTAGGGCAGGCCGGCGTCGAGGTTGGCCTTCACCTCTTCGGGGGACAGCGAGCGGCAGTGCCTGTCGTAGCCTCCTCCCGGGCCGTTTTCCTCGTGCAGCGCCGCGAGCCTTTCCTCGCTGCAGAAGCAGTAGTAGGCGTATCCGCGGGCGACGAGCTCCTCGGCGTATTTTCTGTATATCTCCTTCCGCTCGCTCTGAACGTAGGGGCCGTTCGGGCCGCCGATGACGGGCCCCTCGTCGTAATCGATCCCGGTCACCTTCAGCGTGTCGAGGATGACGTCCACGGCGCCCTCAACGAGCCTCTCGCGGTCGGTGTCCTCGATCCTGACTATGAACCTGCCCCCGGTCGATCTGGCCAGCAGATAGGCGTAGAGCGCCGTACGGAGGTTCCCTATATGCATGTATCCCGTCGGAGACGGAGCGAATCTCGTGCAGATCGGTGTGTTGTCCATTTGAATCTCTTTTCTGAATATTGTGTATTGTTATTGTTTTTTGGCGGCATGTGACCGCGGCGTCACGCCTTGCCTGCGGCTTCCTCTCCCGCTTCCCTGTCCTTCGTGATCCGGTATTTTGAAAAATCAAAGAAGAAGAAGTAATAGACGAGCATCGTCACAGAGCAGCAGAACCAGCCGAAGGGATATCCGAGTCCGACCGGCAGCAGATCGTTCGAGATGTGATTCGTCATGATATAGAGGTATATCTGCCTCATGCCGACGAAGTTCGAAAGCATGATTATCATCGGCGTCGTGCTGTTTCCCGCCCCTCTGATCGACCCGAGCAGCACCTGGTTGACGCAGGAGAAGAGGTAGAAGGGGGTCAGGCAGCGCAGCAGCATGACGGCTCCGCTGACGATATGCGCGTCCTTCTGGAAGAATCTCGCGAGCGAGGGGGCGAATATCAGCACCGGTATCATCGCGGTGACAACTGTTGCCGTGCAGATCAGCCAGGCGATTCTCGTTCCCTTCTTAGCTCTATCGACGTTGTTTATCCCCAGATTCTGTCCGACGAAGGTCGTCATCGCCAGCGACATAGACTGCATCGGCAGGAAGAAGAAGGCGTCGATCTTCGAGTATGTCGTCCATGATGACATGTTGATCTCCTGGATCTCCGCCGGCGTCATCGACGCTATCTCGGGGGCGCCGTTCGTGCCGGATATGTAGGACTGAACGAATACGTTCGAGAAGGCGGTGAGCGCCGTCTGTATCCCGGCTGGAAGACCGATCTTCAACACCTTCTTCAGACAGTCGGGATCGAACCTGAGATCTTTGAGCCTGACCCTGATCCAGGAATCGGTCCGGAAGAGCACAGAAAGCGACAGCAGCGCCGAGACTGTCTGTGAGATCACCGTAGCGAAGGCAACGCCTCTGACGCCCATATTCCCGTAGTAAACGAAGAGGAAATCAAGTCCGATATTGATCCCGGTAGCGACGAGCAGAAAGGCAAAGGGCCTGTCCGAGTCGCCCACGGCGCGCATAATGCCCGAGCACATGTTATAGAGCATTTGTGCCGCGATACCGCTGAAATAGATCGTGAGATAGTCCCTGGCTGCGGGAAAGACGCCCGCATCGGCAGTCTCGATGTCGACGTGCAGCATCAGCTTCAGGATGTAGGGCGTCATCGTCACTCCGATCGCCGTGAAGGCGACCGAGAGGACGAGAGTCAGAAGCAGCGCGGTGTGGACCGCCCGTCCGACTCTTTTCTCGTCCTTCGATCCGAAATACTGGGCTATGACGACGCTGGCTCCGGTCGCAAGGCCCATGAAGAAACCGATTAGGATGTTCGTTATCGATCCCACGTTCCCGACCGCGGCGTAAGCCGCCTTGTCACCCGTCTGTCCGATGACCCAGGTATCGACCATATTGTAGAGCTGCTGGAAGAGGTTTCCGAGCAGCAGCGGGATGCTGAATCTTATCAGATTGCCCGCGATGTTCCCGCGGGTCATATCGATGTCCCTCCTGCGGGAGAAGAATCCTCTTCTCCCGGGAGCATTTGATGCAGAGGCCATTAGGAAATATCCGAGCCTTTCGATGCGCGGCCCCGCCGCGCAAAAATATCCGGGTGACGGCACCCGTATTCCCGCCGGTGTCCCGGATTCGGGAGAAAAGCTTATTTCACGGTCGTAAACGGAAGTCCCAGGAGTCTGGCGAAGTATTCGATCTCCGCAGTCCGGGCTCCGTATACGAGGGCGCTGTGGTGCGTGGCACCGGCAAAGCTGATATCCTCAAGAAATTCAGCGACTTCCTCCGGAGGTCTCATCCAGCCTCTTACCTTATTCGTGAAACGGTCGGTCCCGGGCGCCGGCTCCTCCATCTTTACCGGAGAGATGAAGAGCCTGAAGCCCTCGTCGGCGGTCCGGAAGAGATTTACGAAAACGGCATCGCCGGAGCGGTAGCAGCCGTATGTGACGACGGGATTCTTCGCTCCGCCGTAGATGAAGTCCATCTCTTTCATCATCTCTTTGCCCGAAACGAGGCGCGGATTGTACTCGCCCATGTGCGAGAGCAGCAGCCTGCCGCCCTCCCAGTCGGGACAGAAGATCTCGACAAAGGATGTGTCGGGATATCCCTTCATCAGGGCTCCGACGAGCGACGCGGTGAGGACGTCGCCCTCTCCGGCGTATCCGGTGCCCCGCTTCATAGCCTTGCAGGCCTCCATGAAGGGCATGATGTCAAGCCCGGTGCCCATGCCGATCTCAAGGAAGTTCGCGGTGAAGGCGTCAAGCTTTTTTCTCTCTATCCATTTTCTGACCGCGAGGCTGTTTTCGGCTGTGCGGAGGAGTACTTCGTCGGAGACCGGCTCAAGCGGCTCGTATTCAGCTCTGACCGAGGCGGCTTCCGCCTCTGTCTCGCTCTTTCCGGTCCCGGCTCTCAGCTCGGCCAGCTCTCCCTCTCCGGCGTAGACGACGGTCACGCCGAAGCGGTCGAGCATCTCTTTGTCGGTGACGAGGAAATCTCCCATGCCGCTGAAGCTTCCGCCGATCGATCCCGTCCGGCTGCCCTTCAGAGAGGTCGCGGCGATCGCGGCTCTCAGGAAGCCGGCGGTCCTGGCGATGACGTCTGAATGTTCGATATGACCTGCGGCGATGGCAAAGGGCTTGCCGTATCTGTGCAGCATCGAGCACATATCCATGACGCCGTGTATGCCGTGGCAGTAGCTGATCTCGCCGGGATCCTGCTCCGGACCGAAGGCGTAGGTCTCGGTCGTATCGAGGACGACGAGGGGCAGCGGCGACGAGGCAAGCGCCTCGATGCTCTCGAGCGAGGGCGAATAGGCGGCGTGCCAGGTGACCACGGCGCGGCATCCCGACGATTCAAAGAGCCGGTAGGCGTCAGCGAATTCAGGCTTAATCCGGCAGAAGGGAGCGGAGACGACCTCGAAGCCCTCGTCCGCAAGGAGTCCGGCCAGCTTCGCGGCGAAGGGCTCGAGCCTCGGCCTTGCCTTGGCTCC
Source organism: uncultured Eubacteriales bacterium (assembly GCA_900321265.1). Taxonomy (GTDB): domain Bacteria; phylum Bacillota; class Clostridia; order Oscillospirales; family CAG-272; genus CAG-390. The sequence continues at coordinate 5,122 of ONVJ01000271.1, read as the reverse complement.
GCTGCCGCTGTCGTCGTAGAGTTTGATGTAAAGCGGAAGAAATCCGATTTTGATCTTATCCATTGCGTTTCTCCAGTATTTATAAAAATCAGAATAAAAGTCGATCCGTCAGAGAGACGTCCGCAGTTTGGCCGCCGCGTGATGTATGCCGGCGGCCGCTCAGGCAAGCGCCCAGCTTCTGTATGCCTGATATTTCTTTTTATAGAATTCCGCGGCGTCGGGGTCCGCCTCGACCGGCAGGCGGGCGGAAAAGAGCGACGACGCCTCGCCCAGGGAGGCGAAGGCTCCGCTTCCCCACCCTGCCAGGATCGCGGCGCCGAGCGCCGGAGCGTCGGCTTCGCAGAGGCGGCAGACGCGCCTGTCGGGAAGGACCGCGGCGACGATCCCTCTCCAGAGAGGACTCTTCGAGGCTCCGCCCGACATGACGATCTCATCGCCGTGCGGGAACCCCGCCTTCTCAAAGGCGTCGATAAGGATCGCCGATTCAAAGGCGACGGCTTCCATTGCCGCGAGAGCGACATCTGCGTCGCTCCTGCCGGATACCGGCCCGAGCGGAACGCATACGCCCTCTCTGTGCCGGATCGACTGTCCCGGCGGCAGCGGGCAGACGAAGAAGTCCGCAAGGCTTTCGCGAACCTCTCGCACGCCCCGCTTTTCGGTCTCTTCGTCAAATCCGCGCGGCGTCGTTCCGCGGCTCTCGGCAAACGCGCCTATGGCGCCTCCGCAGCCCGACATCGACGTCATGACGCCGAAGCGTCCGTCGACCGGATGCCGGCAGGGCGCCGGGAAAGGCGGCCCCGAAAGCGGTCTGTCCGACACTCCGAAGAGCACCCAGGCGGTGCCTGTGGCGATCAGCAGCTGCCCCGGCTCGGTGACTCCGCTGCCTATCGAGGCGCAGTACTGGTCATGGGCTCCGGTATAGACCGGGATGCCGGCGGGCAGCGTCATGTCGGCGGCAGCTTCGGGCCTCAGAAGCCCCGCGGGAGACCCGCAGGGTCTGACTTCGGGGAGAAAAGCGGGGTCGATCCCGGCAAAGTCCATAGCGGGTCCCCAGTATTCTCCCTTCATGTAGTCCCAGATCCTGCAAATCGACTCGCCTGTGGCATCGGTGACGAAGCTGCCGGTAAGATAGCCGGTGACCGATTCCTCGGTCGTATAGTATCTTCTCGCGCGGGAGTATACGTCGGGCTGATTGCGGCGGATCCAGAGGATCTTTGAGACGCAGTCGGCTGGCGACGGCCCCCATCCGCAGATCCCGCGGACCTTTTCACGTCCGCACGCGGCGGCGAACTCTTCTGATTCGGATTCCGCGCGGCGGTCCATCCAGGTATACGCGGGCGTCAGGGGCTCGCCTTTTTCATTCGCGGCGAATATGCTGCCGCCCTGAGCCGATAGGCAGATCCCCCCGATTTTTTTCTTCTCCGCCTCAGAAAGCCCGGCAACCGCCTGCCTGACGGCGTCGGCGGCCGCGCGGTTCCAGTCGAGAGGATCCTGCTCAGCCAGTGGCCCATTCCTGAAGGTGGGATAGGCCGAGCTTCCCCTCCCCGCGACCGACGGCATGCCGCCGCCTCTGATGAGGCAGGCCTTTACGGCCGTCGACCCGATATCGATCCCGAGAAAGAAACTCATTGTTTCGGTCGTCCTCCGGTCCGGGTATGCCTTATTTCTCTTCGGGGTAATCGTTGCCGGGGGCGACGTAACCCGTCGAATAGGGGATATTGTTCGGGCAGTTTTCGGAAGGATAGGGGTACTGGCGGTCCTGTTCGTACTTTCTCCGCTCCTCTTCGTTCCTGAAATCGGGGATGTCATAGGCCCTGTTTCCGTTCAGGACCGATCTCCAGCCGAGTATCGCTACCGCCGACATCGCGCAGGCGGTATAAACGTCCGGGAAAGGATCTCTCAGACCGCGGCAGGCCTCGACAAAGTATCTGGCCACCCAGTAGTCTCCTCCGCCGTGCCCGGCCGCGTCGGCGCGATCGCCGTCGGAGGGCCAGTCGGGCGTGTATATCGTCTCGGTATCCTCGACGCCTTCGGGCAGCGTCCAGGAGTTGTAGCAGAGCCTGACCTTCGACTGATCGCCTCTCACCGTCTCGGCACCTCCCTTTACGCAGCTGATGCGGTACCAGTTGCCGTGGGGAGCGCAGGAGGTCGAGCCGTTCACTCTCATTACGGCGCCGTGATCGGTGGTTATAAGCATGACTCCGGCGGCATCGGTGCGGAATTTATGATAGTCCCTGATATGCTCGGGGGCGTCCTGGGCCGCCATCGCGACGACGCGCTTCGGAAGCTCGCCGGTGATGAAGATCAGGGGAGCGAGGGCGTGCGAGCAGTAGTATGTGACCGGGTTGAAGCGTCTCCAGTGATAGTATCCGTTGTCCTTCGGGTTGTTGTATTTGTAGGAATCTGAAGGTCCCATCGGATGGACGTATTCGCCCTCCGCGAAGATGAGCTTGCCGAGAGTCCCCTCTCTGTAGAGCCTGCGGAGCTCGAAATTGCTCCTGCTGTAGGGGTAGTTCTCAGCCATCATGTAGACCGCCTTGCTCTTCTCGGCGGCCCTGCAGAGCGCCACGGCGTCGGCAAGCGTCGAGGCGGCCATCGTCTCGCTGAAGACGTGGATGCCCATGTTCAGCGCCCTGATCGCGTATTTGGCGTGTTCGTTGAAGTAGTTCGTGAGTATTACGGCGTCGAACAGGCCTGACGCGAAGAATTCCTCGGCGTCGGTGAACTGTTTCGGGGCGTATCTGCCGGTCGGGCAGAGCGAGGCGGCCCGCTCAAGCCTTTCGGGCTTTTTGTCGCAGAGCGCGGTGATCCTGAAGCCCTCGACCTTACCGGCGTAAAGCGATCTGATGTAGGCGCTGCCTCTCCAGCATCCGAAGACGCCGATTCTAAGATTTTTTCTCATGATGTCTCCTCCGGTGTGTAAAAATATACAGCTATATTATATATCAATAATATCAAAGTGTCAATGATTAAAACAAAAAAACGGACCGAGCCGCCATGATGGAAGGGGCTGCCGAAGACCCGTAATGAGAGTCTTGGGCAGCCCCTGTATTCTTAATTCATTATTCTTTATCCGAAACCTTTTGCCGGCGGTGTAGCGTCAGTCGCTGTTCCGGAAAGACAGCATAAGATTTTCGATATCCGAGTTGAGCGATGTTACCGTTCCGCCTGCGATTCTTGTCACAGATCCGGTGGTATAGGCCTTGTCAAGTCCGTCCGCGACCTTGATGCCGAACAGATCGGCGAGCTCATAGCAGATAGTGTCCTTCACGATGTCAAGCATCTGGGGAGCGATCGGATCGCTGACCCTTTTTGTCTTGATCGTGATCTCGTAGAAGGCGGGCATCACCGTCAGAGAGGACTGATACGCCCAGTAATCCATGATCAGCGAGACTCTCTCGAAGTCGACGGTGCCTGTCGCCTCGGGGACTGCCCAGATCAGCGAGTATTTATCGATCTTGTGTGCGTATTCGGGCTGATCCGAATCATATTTAGGATTAGGAATGACTCCGTATCCGTCGCCTTCCATGTCGGCAAACTGGGCTGCGACGCCCATTCCGTTCTGAACAAAGAGGAAGTGTCCCTGAGCGAACCTCGATCTGCCCCTGTCGTATTTGTTGGGGAAGGTGCCGCTGGAGTCGATCTTCTCCGCCTGGTCATAGGTCAGCGTCAGAGCCGGATTTTCAAACACCGGCTTGACCTTGTCAAAGACATTCTGGATCTTTTCAACGTCGGTCTCGAAGGCGGTGACGAGCTTACCGTCGACCCATGTCGTCTGTCTGACGCCGCATCCGGTAAGAAGATGTATGTAGTTGCCGTTGCTGGCTCCGGTCTCCATGAGAAGTCCGTAAATGCCCAGCGTTCCCTCGGGCTCGGTGTTTTCGACACCAGACACCATCTCAAGGAACTTGTCAAGGACCCACTCGTTTTTGCTCGCGAGCTCATAGGGATCATAGAGCTTTCTGTCATCCACCATCTTCTTGTTGAAATAGAAGAATCTGGCTCCCGAAAGGTTGGCGACAGATACGTCGTTCGAAACGACATAGAGCTTTCCGCCGATTTCGTACTGCTCAGCGGATTTGCTGTCCCACCAGGGCTTTGAATAATCCCAGCCCATTTCGTTGAGATCATGAAGCGCTCCCTGCTTCGCGAGGCCTGCGAGGTTGACTCTGCGGTCGAGCAGCAGATCGTATTCGACCGTCCCGCCGCTGATGTCGGTCACGACCGACTTATAGGGATCCGATACCTGGATAGTCTGGATGTCGACGCCGAAGGCCTGCTCGATGATCGAGTTCCTGCGGTAGACCTCTGAGGAGATGTGCTCTGACACCTCTTCGGTATCGATGTATCTTCCGGGATAGGACCCGGATGTCTCGCTCCTCATATATACGGTAAAGGTCTCGCCGCCGTAGTTCTTGAAAACGAACTGCGGCTCTGTCTCTGCCGGCTCGGTGCTGTCCGGCGCGGCGACGGCAGTCGTTACGGGGGCCGTGGTCTCATCCCCCGGTTTCTTCTCGGCGCAGGATGTTGCAAGCAGCAATACCGCGAACAGCAACGCCATGATCACTGACAGTGTTTTTTTCATGTCTGTCTGATTCTCCTTTTTGTTTTTTCGCGGACAGAACCGGCCTTATGTTCGGCGGGCATCCGCGGGAGATGACGGCGCGGAGCGCCGGATCCGGAGATCTCCCGGACTTGTAATTATTATATTTGATAATTCCGGAAAAGTCAAATGATTTTTGATCCTTTCGTTCTTTTTCGGGAAAAACACCCGCGGCATTGTTCGGGGGCCGCCCCGAAAGTACGACTTTCGGAGCAGCCCCCGATTATGACAGTTGCTGTCAGAAGTTCTTACAGATCAGCGATCCGTGCGAAGTGTCGCTCATGCCCTGCGGGCCTTGAGCGCGATGCCCATGCCTAGCAGCGAGACGAGGCAGACGATCATGACGATGACCGCGGTATCGCCGGTAATGACGGTCGAACCGCCGGGATCGGTGGTGCCGGGGTTGGAAGGAGCGGAGGGATCCTTGTAGCCGATCTCACCGAGAGCGGCGACGGCGGCCTTGGCCTCGGCTTCGGTCTTTACGGTGACATAGTCATCCGCCTTGAAGACGATCGTGGT
>ONVJ01000290.1 GCA_900321265.1 uncultured Eubacteriales bacterium | reverse complement strand
TTCAGGCAAAAACCGAAAAAGATCAGGGGCTGTCACGGTTTCCCGGCCGTGACAGTTGCGGGGCTGTTAAAAACCTGAGGTTTTTAAACAGCCCCATAACTTTTGCCGGCATAGACAGTTGCGGGGCTGCCCCGAAAAGTCAGACTTTTAGGGCAGCCCCGTCTTAATGGTCGGAGTGACTGGACTCGAACCAGCGGCCTCTTGGTCCCGAACCAAGCGCACTACCAAGCTGTGCCACACCCCGTTTTTTCAAGCTTAATTATTATATCACTTTGACAGACCTTTGTCAAGAAAAAAATTACCGAAAGACAAACTGCGGATGTTTTTTGAAAAACGGAGAGCTTCAGCTGAATCTTACTGTATGATTTCTTTCTTTGAATGTGAAAATAGAAGGTATTAGAACAGTCCGGCTTTTTTTCTCCCAAAGAATAGCGGTTTTTGCCTCTCTGTAGCCCGGATCATTCTGACAAACGGCCAAAACGCCTCTGTCTAGCGGCGAGCACTTTCCCTGCGGCACATAAATAGATTTTGTAGCGAGTTTTATAACAGCATCTTTTTTTTCCAAGTCCGATTTAATAATTCTGCAGCCTTAAGTAGTTCCTGCCCGGAAAAAAAGATTGATTACTTTGTGATAATATGATAAAATTATATAGTTAAATCAACATATGAACAAGTGAGAAAAACTATCGTCATGTATGAAACAGCAATTAAGCTTATTGAAAGCTATGATACGATTATAATCCACAGGCATTCTAAGCCCGACGGAGACGCGCTCGGCGCTCAGATAGGCCTTTACGAACTGATCAGGGACAACTACCCGAAGAAGAGAGTATACAAAGTCGGAGACGCCGCGGGGCGTTATTCCTTCATCGAGGGATCTGTCATGGAGGATATCCCCGACTCCGCATACGACGGAGCGCTGGCTGTCGTTCTCGATCTTTCCTCCGAGAACCTTGTCAGCGACGGGCGGTGGAAGCTGGCTGCGCGCTCGCTGCGGATCGATCATCACATAATGCTTGAGAAGTTCTGCGACGAAGAGATCGTCGACTCATCCCGCGAGAGCTGCGCGGGAATGATCGCGTCGATGGCGGAGGAGGCAGGCTGGAAGCTTTCGCCCGCCTCTGCAAAGGCGATCTATACCGGGATGGTCACCGACACCGGAAGGTTCAAATACGACTCTGTCTCGTCGGCGACCTTCCGCGCGGCCTCCTTCCTGCTTTCCCAAAAGTTCGGCATGAGCGACGTCTATTCATCCCTCTATGTCGACGATTACAAAAATGTCGCGCTCCGCGCGAGGTTCGTTCTAAAGGTGAAGTTCACGGTCGCCGGCGTCGCTTATATCTACACGACGCGTGAGGAGATGAAGGTGATCGACGCCGACATCTTCTCGGTCTCGAGGGGAATGGTCGGAACGATGCAGGATCTGCGCGGAGTCGACGTCTGGGTAAACTTCACCGAGTCGGACAGCGGAGTGCTCTGCGAGATCAGGTCATCGAAATACAACATCAATCCGGTGGCCGTCGCTCACGGCGGAGGAGGACATTCAAAGGCGTCGGGAGCGACCTTGAAGGACAGGGAAGAGGCGATGCGGCTGCTTTCCGAGCTCGACGCGATAGCCTCGGGTAAGCAGAATGCCTGACAGAGGGGAGAAGTTCGATGAGTAACGGTATGAAGACGGAATATCCCGACCGTAAGACAGGTCCCGGAAGCTGTTTTGCCGAAGACTGCCGTTTTTACGGAGACGCGGATCCTTCTGTGATCATCAGGATCCTTGAAAAGATCTCGGAATTCGACAGGATTATTATCTGCAGACACCGGCGGCCCGATGGCGATGCCACCGGAGCCTCAGGAGGCCTCTGTGAGCTCATCAGAGCCGCTTTCCCCGAAAAGAAGGTTATGATATCAAACAGGGAGAAGTCCGCCTTCGCGGCCTTTATAGAGGCCGATAGCGACACTCCGTCGGAGGACGACTATCCCGGCTCGCTGGTGATCGCGGTCGACACCTCTGTCACCGAAAGGCTGTCTGACGACTTTTTCGACCGCGCCGCCTTCCTGATAAAGATCGATCACCATATCGACGTCGCGCCATACGGCGACCTGTCCTGGGTCGACGAGGACCGCTCATCCTGCTGCGAGATGATCGCCGAGCTCTCCCGTCTGTCTGATAGAAAACTCCCGATGACGAAGAGAGCCGCGGAGATGCTCTTTACAGGGCTCGTTACCGACAGCGACAGATTTAAGTTCGTCACGGGACCCTGCCTCTTCGACACCGCGGCATATCTCGCCTCCTTCGGTATTGACACCGAAAGGATTTACGCAAATCTGTATCTGAAAGAATTCGGGATCATGAAGTTCCACGCCGAGATGACGTCAAGGATCCGCCGCACCGAAGAGGGTGTCGCATATCTTTTCGTCACCGAGGCGATGAAGAAAGAATACTCGCTCGACATGGAGGAGGCCTCGGCGGTGATATCCCTTATGGACAAGATCAAGGGATGTCCGGTCTGGATCGCCTTTATCGACGATCCCGAGGGAGGATCGGTAAGAGTCAGGCTCAGATCGAGATTCGTGCCGGTATCCGGACTTGCCGAAAAATACGGCGGAGGCGGGCATGAGTTCGCGGCGGGAGCGAAGGTATTCTCGGAAGAGGAGGCGGAGGAGCTTATCTCCGAGGCGTCAAGGCTGGTCGCGGCGTATAAGGCGGAAAATCCAGATGTTATCTAAAATAGGTAAATAATCTGCTGTTTAAAATTTTGAATAGATACGGGGCCGCCCGGAAAGTCAGACTTTCTAGGGCGGCCCCTGTTTCAGTTTACCGTGAGATATACGGTTTATTCGGTCACCAGTTCGACGAGGTGAGACGGGAACTGGGTCTCGCCGATCTTGGAGGCGTTGTCGCCTGTGATATACTTGATCGCCGACGCGCTCATCGTGGTGTAGTCGTTGTAGGTGCCGAGGTAGTACTGGGTGTCGAGCAGGTTGGCTACCGGGATCGAGAGCTCTGCGTTCCAGACGTATACGCAGGTCGGTGTCTCGGTCAGCTGAACGCCGATCTTGCCTGCGGTGTATTCGTAGAGATCGACGTAGAGCTTCTTGCCGTCTTTCATAAAGTATGCGCGGTAACCGCCCTCGGCGGTCTCAAGCGTAAGATCGACCGCCTTCTCGGTCTTGTCGGAAGTGGCAAGGTAGTTGCCGTCCATCTCGCCGGTGAAGTAGAGGGTCTGGCCCTTTCTGTTCTGCTCGAGCGCGAACTTGTAGGCCTTGCCTGCTTCGGGAGCCGTGACGACCTGGGCCTTGACTGTCGCTTCCGAGACTGTCACGAGGTGTGACGGGAACTGAGTCTCGCCGATCTTGGAGGCGTTGTCGCCTGTGATGTACTTGATCGCCGACGCGCTCATCGTGGTGTAGTCATTGTAGGTGCCGAGGTAGTACTGGGTGTCGAGCAGGTTGGCTACCGGGATCGAGAGCTCTGCGTTCCA